>CAYOCZ010000060.1:0-12150 GCA_964402475.1 uncultured bacterium
CAGTATGGCCGATTTCGGCGGCCGCGTCGTTGGCGCCGGCAAGGAGTCGGCCGTTCGCTACTATCCCGCCGCCGACGCCGGTACCGAGCGTCACGCAGAGCAGGTGCCGGCATCCGCGGCCCGCGCCATGCAGCCACTCGCCAAGGGCTACCGCGTTCGCGTCGTTGGCGCAGTAGACCGGCAGACCGGTGAGGCGTTCAAGCGTCCGCTTCACCGGCGTGCCGTTCCAACCCGGCAGGTTCGGCGGGACGCGCACGATGCCGGAGCCGTGGTCGACCAGACCCGCAATCCCGATACCGACCGATGCGACCCGCCGTCGCTTCCTCAGATCGGCTATCGCGGCGCCGACGCGTTTGAGCGCCTGGGTCGGACCGGCCGCAGCCCTGGTCAGAAGAACCCGACGGGCCTTGACTCGGCCCGCACCGTCAACCAGCCCGATTTTGGTGTTGGTGCCGCCGAGGTCGATGCCGATGTCAAACGGCATGGAGAAGCCCTAGGCCTGACGCATCACGCCCGAGGCCGGGCGCTCGCGCCATACAGCGCCCGCAGCGCGCGCTCGTAGGCCGGGCTCGGTGTAATGCCGCGCCGTGACATCACCTTGCGGGTGTTCGAAAGGACGTGGCCGAGCGGCCAGCGAGCCGTGCTGCCCCAGGCGAACGCCGCAATCTCCTTCGGCGAGAGCCCCGGCTCGAACCAGTTGGCGAACGTGCCGATTCGAGCGCCGGTGTTGATGAGCGTGCCGATTGCCGTCTTGGCGTGGTCGCCGATGAAACAGCCGACCTTGAGCAGCCCGGTGTCGATTGTCTTCCCCTGCCAGGTTACCTGCACCGGCTGGTAGGCATTCTTCAGGTCCGAGTTCGTCGTCAAAGCTCCAAGGTTCGTCCACTCGCCGACAAAAGCGTGGCCGATGAAGCCCTCGTGGTGTTTGTTCGCATAGCCCTGGAAAATGCTCGCCTCAACCTCGCCGCCGACCCGACACTGCGGCCCGAAACTGCAGCCCGGCCGCACCTTGGCATCGTCAATCGCGGTACCCGGCCCGACGTAGCAGGGCCCTTCGACAAAGCTGCCCGGCCTGACGACCGCATCCCGGTCCAGGAACACCGGCCCGGTCTCGGTGCTGACCACCGTTCCGGGCCATATCCGGCTACCCGGCTCCATGTGCAGCTTCTTCCTGTCTCCAACGACCACTGCCCCCCGCTCAATCCTGCCTACCTTCTCTCCTCCGGAGCTTTGCTTTCTGCCTTTGGGCTTCTGGCTTTTGGCGTCCGTTTCCTTGAGAAGCTCCCCCGCGTTGTACTCGACCAAGTCCCACGGCCACTTCACCACCCGCGCCTTCACCTGCTCCTCGACAAGGTTGGCGTGCAGGCCGCGCACTGAGTTCAGCTCCTCCACACACTCCGCGCACACGCGGAAACCAACTACCTCGTCACCGGCCATCAGCACCGATTCTGGTCCCTTGGCCGGCACTGGCTCATCAAGGATGGCGGTGGCAGAGATGAACAGCCGCCCCTGCCGCGGCCGCGCGTTCACACGGCAGTCAGGATGTGCCTCGGACGCGATACCCGCGACCTCGTCGCGCACCCAGAGAAAGACCTGCTCATCCGGGTACAGGCGACGGAACTTCTCAAGTAGAGTGAAACGCCCGCAACGCAGGTCGAATGCGGGCCGCAAATCGCAGAGTGGCGACAGCCGGTCAAGGCCGTCACCTTCGTAGATGCAAATCACGGGTCTAGGATATTGCCCGCCTGTCTCAAGTCAAGGATGGGCCGGAATGACGCATGGGCACGCTTGTTCTAATGGAATTCACCTGGGCTGAATATCGACGCTGGCGATCTCCGTCCTACGGGACTCAACTCCGCCCCCGCTGCCATCCCAGTAGAAGCAATCCAGCCCTTTGACGACCGGATCGGTGCTGACGACACACGGTGAGCCGTGCCGGTCGATAGCATGAATCACCACCGGGCCGAGGTACCCACCTTTGAGCGCACGCAGGTCGCGCACGGCTTCGAGGCACGCCTCGCGTACGGTAGCTCCGGCCTTCATGTACAGCACTACCGAATGCGCAGTGCACGCCCGGATCGCCACTTCGCCCACATGCGTGCACCCGCAGGCCCCGTAGCGGTTGTCCGCGTACAGACCGGCGCCGACGACCGGGGAATCGCCCAGCCTGCCCGGGTACCGTTGCGCCCAGCCCGATGTGCTCGTGCCAGCTGCGATGTCCCCGCTGCTGTCCCTGCAGAGAAGAACGACGGTTCCGCCCGCGGTCATCTCCCGGCTCGATTCCCACGCGAGTTGCACCAGGCCTGCATCAGCCAGCTTGGCCCGCGCTGAGGCGGGGGCGTGCTCCATCATCCAATGCTCGTACCTTGCTCGCGCCTCATCGGTCAGCATTTCTGCTCGCTCAGCGCCAACCTCGCGCGCGAACCGTTCCGCACCTTGGCTCACCAGGAACACGTGCGGCAACCGTTCCATCACCTGCCGCGCGACCGAAACCGCGTAGAGAAACCCGCGGAGGTTTCCAACTGCGCCGGCCCGGCCGGTCGCACCGTCCATCACCGCGGCGTCGCAACTCATAACGCCAAGCAGGTCCGGCGACCCGCCTCTCCCCACAGTCGTGACGGCGACGTCCGCCTCGACCACACGGATTCCCGCCTCGGCCGCGTCCAGCGCCGACCCGCCACCCTCAAGCACCGCCCGCGCGGCCGTCGTCCCGACCTCGCCCTCGCAGTTGGCGAGGAGCATCACAGGTGACTTGTCGTTCATCTTGGCAGGCGAATCATAGAGCCACGTGCCTTCAAGTCAACTCCAGGCCCAGTGCCCCGCCGCCCGTTGACAGGCGGCCGGGCGAGACTTAAACTTGGTCACCGACCGGAGGTTGATGTATCAGACTAGTCGTCAAGCTGACTGGCACGGCCTTCAAGGCGTTCCTCCTACTCTGTTGCCTAGCGGCAGGATTGGCCAGGCACGCAGATGCTGGCGAAGTGTACATCCGCCCGACAGTCACCGGCTACGTTGAGAAGTTCCACTACGACACATCCTACTCCAAGTTCTCTGGAATCCTGTACTACGGCCGGCATTGGCACCCTCCGCTGGCTACTTGGACTGACCACGCCTTCCTGAAGTTCAGCCTCGACTCGATGCCTGATACTTGCGTCATATTGGACGCAGAGCTGCACTACTATCAGTACGAGCACAGTGGCGGACTCCCAGTGGTGGATATCAGACTCATACGGGACCCGGTACCTCTATCCGCTCAAGACCTCTTCTTTGAAATCGAGAGTGCCTCGGCCGTCACATTCACAGGACAATCGCCGGACAGTTGGGTTACGTGGAACATCAACCCCTCTGCATATCCTCTCCTGGACTCCTGCCGGGACGCAGGTTGTGCCTCCTTCGGCATTCACTGGGATGGCCCGACGGGGTACATGTACACCGGGACTGCCTACGGATACGACAGCGGCGACCCACCGTACCTGCGTATTGAGTACACCTCATCCGGAACGCGTGAAGCCCCAGGCATTCTCGCAAGGCAACCTGAACTCGCCCTCGCGCCGAACCCGGCAACCAGCAGGTTCGTCATGGCCCGATACGACATCGCGGCCGGAACCCGCGACAACCTAGTCCTCCGCGGTGTCCTTGGGAGGTACGTCCAGTCGTTCGCCCTCGACCCGTCAGGCATCACAGAGCTCGACCTGCGCAGACTCAGCCCCGGCGTCTACATCGCGACTCTCAGGACGACGGGTCAGTCCGTCTCCCGCAAGCTCGTCATAACCCGCTAGGATCTGACTCGGGCTATTACGGTCAAGACGGACCGGCACCCGCCGCACTCACTCCAATTCGTCTTGACGTTC
The DNA here is from genome assembly GCA_964402475.1 of uncultured bacterium. Lineage (GTDB taxonomy): Bacteria > Hydrothermota > Tepidihabitantia > Tepidihabitantales > Tepidihabitantaceae > UBA2258. The sequence goes on from CAYOCZ010000060.1 coordinate 3,852, forward strand.
CATCCTCGTCCCCGCTTCCTCGGGAAGTAGGAAGGAGTCGGAATCGATACCGGAAGTTTAGACATAGGATACAGCTTCGTCGAGGCGCGACCCGCTCTAACTCCTTCCTTCACAATCCCTTATTCAGTCTTTCCGAAACTCCCCTCCGTCATCCCCTCCGTAGTTCTCCCAATTGTTGTCCATGTTGCCCTCGGCGTCGCTCCCGCCGTTGCTCTCCCCGTAGCTTGACCCGTTGCGGCCCGAATCGCCTTCCTCATTGCAGTCCCGGTTGCTTCCGGAGTCGCCGTCCCAGTTGCTCAATCCGTTGCTCGCGAAGCCGCTCCGACTATTGCGGTCTGAGTCGCTTCCCTCGTAGCTCTCCCCGTACTCCTGACCGTTGCTCTCCCGGTTGTTCGGTGAAGAGCTTCCCGAATTGCCCGCCAGATTGCTCGGCCTGCTGCCGTGGCCGCAGTCTCTCCCGTTGCCGGCACCGAACCCACCTGCGCCGGCCGGTGCGTCCGTACCCACGGCGAGGACCATGCCCGCGCGGTTGACACCGGTTGCGCCCGAGGGTAAGATTGCCCAGGCCGAATGACGAGTTTCGACGTGACAACGCATGTTCGTACTGAGCTTCTCGATATCACTGAGAAGGTGAAGGACGCGGTCGCTCAGTCGAAGGTCAGTTCTGGGATGTGCTTCGTCTACGTCCCGCACACGACCGCGGCCGTGACCGTGAACGAAAGCTACGACGCGGACGTGGCCCGCGACATCACGGCCGCGCTCTCGAAGCTCGTCCCCCATCGCGCGGGCTACGCCCATTCCGAGGGCAATGCCGACGCGCATATCAAGGCGGCAATGGTCGGCTCCTGCCAGGCAATCCCGGTCGAGGAAGGTCGTCTTGCGCTCGGCCGGTGGCAAGGGGTCTTTTTCTGCGAATTCGACGGCCCGCGCCAGCGGCGCGTGCATGTTCAGACAATCAAAGCAGGAACGGATTGAACCACAAAGACACCAAGTTACGAAAAGAAATGGGAGACCACAAGACCGACATAGATGCCACGAAGACACGAAAGTCACGAAACGGACGGATGCAGAAGAGCAGTGCTCCGTTTCATCCGGCTTCGTGCTTTCGTGGCTATCCGTCTCGGGATTCGGGTGCTCTCGTCGGCTTTGTGTCTTTGTGTCTTGGTGGTAAGATCTGTTCCATGGAAATCAGGAGGCTAAATGCATAAGAAGCTGTTCATTCCCGGCCCGACCGAGGTCAGGGAGGAAGTCCTCAAGGCGCAGGGGCAGTGGATGATCGGCCACCGCTCCAAGGATTTCGGCGAGCTGAACAAACGCTGCGTCGAGAAGACGAAGCAGATACTGGGCACCAAGAACTACGTGTTCTGGTTCACGTCGTCCGGCACCGGCTGCATGGAAGGTGCGCTGCGCAACGTCGTGACCGGAAAGATCCTTCACACGGTCAACGGCGCCTTCTCCGACCGCTGGTTCAAAATCTCCAAGGCCTGCGGCAAGCAGGCGAGTTCCATCGCGGTGGAGTGGGGCAAGGCAATCAAGCCCGAGATGGTCGACGCCGAGCTGGCCAAGGGCGGATACCAGGCGCTGGCACTCACCCAGAACGAGACCTCGACCGGCGTGCGCAACCCGATTGAGGACATCGCCAAGCTGGTCCGGACCAAGTACCCGGATGTGCTCATCCTGGTGGATGCGGTCTCGGGTCTGATGGGCGACTGGTTCGACATCGACGGACTCGGCCTCGACGTCGTGGTCGCCTCCAGCCAGAAAGCGGTCGCCGTGCCGCCCGGCCTGGCCGTCTCGGTCGTGTCCCAGCGCGCGCTCGACAAGTGCCGCACCGTGACCGACCGCGGCTACTACTTCGACTACGACGCGATGCTGAAGCGCTACGAGAAAGACTCCCAGACGCCAACCACGCCTGCGATATCGCTGTTCTGGGCCCTCGACCTGGAGCTCGACCACGTCTTGAAGGAAGGGATGCAGGGCCGCTACCAGCGTCACCTCGAAATGGCGAAGTTCACGCGCGAGTGGGCGGCGAAGTACTTCAAGCTCTTCCCCGAACCCGGCTACGAATCGGTCACGCTGACCACGGTTGCCAACACGCGCAACATCGTGGTCAAGGACCTGAACGGCGAACTGGCCAAGCGCGGGATGCAGATTTCCAACGGCTACGGCGACATCAAGGAAAAGACCTTCCGCATCGCGCACATGGGCGACCTCACAATGGCGGATATGAAGGAAGTGACCGCCGCCATCGTGGATGTGCTCAAGTTGTAACGACACGTCTGACCTCACGAGTCTGACGCCTCGCGGTCGATTCTCGGCGGCGGGGCGTCAGGTCTTCTTATGCGAAGGGCAGGACGGAGGATGAGCGGATTCGCGTTGCTTCTGTTGCTGTCCGGTGCGCTGGCACGGGTCGGAACTACCGGGTCGTGCACGCCGGAGCCGTACGCTGAAGCGCCAATCGTCCGCTTCGCCAACGGCACGAGCATTGACACCCGCATCACTCCCTTGCCTGAGCCGGGCTCCCGGCTGGAAGCAGGAACCTGCTGGCTGGTTCACCTGACCGGCCCGGTGCGGCCGGAATGGCTGGCCGAGCTCCGCCGGCTCGGCGCGAACCCGGTCTGCTACATCGCATACCAGACGCTTGTCTGTCTTCCCTGGCGCGACGCCTCGGCGACCGACTTCAGAAATCTCGAGTTCGTTGACTGGCTCGGCCCGTATCCGGCCCTGGCCAAACTTGCGCCGGAACTCCTGTCGGGCTCGCGTCCCTCCCCCGACCCTCGCCCCTCGCTTGTCCTCTCGGTCTGGCCCGGCGGTGACCCGAACCGAGTCGCACTCGCGATTGCCGCCGCCGGCGGCGATGTGGTCGACGTCGCCGGTCGCTCGGTTCGGTTCCGGCTCGATGCCTCGCGTGTTTCCGAGCTGGCCAAGCTGGAGGTGGTCGCCTGGATCCAGGAATGCAGTCCGGCCCGGAGGTTCAACAGCGACGTGCAGTGGGTGATGCAGATTGGGTGGCGGCCGGAGCGGCCGTACGAGCCTACCGGGCACAGAATCTGGGCGCATGGCATCCGCGGGCAGAATATGGTTGTCGGCCTGTTCGATACGGGAATCGCGACTGAACACGACATGTTCATCGACCCGGCCGTACCAGTGACCGGGCCCGGGCTTTTCCCTGAGCACCGCAAGCTCGTGGCGTACAAGCTCTATGAGGGCGCTGCCTTCGGCGACGCCGGCAACTTTCACGGCTCCACGGTCGCCGGAACCCTGTGCGGGAACGATTCCATCGCCGGCAACGCCTCCAAGCTCGATGGGGTCGCCCCGGACTGCCGCATCTACTTCGTGGACGAAGGGGACGCGTACGGACTCGATGTGTTTGACGTCGACTTCACGGCCCTCCTCGACTCGGTCCGGCTCAGCAACGGCGTGAGTCCGCCGGTCCGGCAGGTGTCCGGCTCGTTCGGCACCGAAGAGAGTCTCAGCTACTACCGGCTTGAAGAATCCTCGCTCGACGAAGTCTGCTGGGAAGACAAGCAGTTTCTGGTTATCTGGGCCGCGGCCAACCGCCGAGGACCCTCCTACAACATCGGCCACCCGGCCGCGGCCAAGAACGCCCTGACGGTCGGTGCCTGCGGCAACGGCACGCAGAGCAACACGGTCTGGTTTGCCTCATCGCGCGGCCCGTGCCGGGACGGGCGCATCAAGCCGAACCTGCTCGCGCCCGGGGTGGACATCGCCACGGTCGACGGACGCGAACCCCACTCCTACCTCGCGGCCAGCGGTACCAGCCTCTCCGCTCCCGCCGCCAGTGGAGCCTTGATGCTGCTGCGCCAGTACTTTGCCGAAGGATGGTATCCGACCGGGATGCCGGACTCTACCCATCGCATCACCCAACTCAGTTCGGCGCTGATGCGCTCGCTTGCCATCGCGGCGACCGACTCCAACGTCGGTACTGAGTACCCGCCCAACAAAGAAGCCGGCTGGGGTCGACTCGACGTCGCGACCATCATGCACTTCAGCGACGACAGCAACGGGCTCGAGTTCGTCGACGAGCCGATCGGCGTCGCGACCGGAGAGGACATCACTTTCCAGTTCGAGCTTTCCGGCCGCGCTCCGCTCCACGTCGTACTGGCCTGGACCGACACCGCGGCCGCACCCGGAGCCGCGATTGCCATCGTCAACGACCTGGATCTGGAACTGACCAGCCCGGACGGCAACCGGTACCGCGGCAACCAGTTCTACAACGGTTGGTCCTGGGTGAACTCGCCGAACCGGGATGAGCGGAACGTCGAGGAAGTATGCCTCATACCCCACCCCCTGAGCGGTCGCTGGACCGTGCGCGTCATCGGCCGCAGCGTCTACACGGCGCTCCAGCCGTTTGCCGTCGCGGTGAGGGGCGGCACTGCCGGCATAGTGCCCGGTGTTGCTGAAGGGATTCGTCCCCGCAAGGGGACTACCCCCAAGAGCTGCTTCGAGCTGCCTTTGCGGCCCGGCTGGCATCTGGCGGTTTTCGCGGCTGACGGCCGACAGGTGTTTGGGGGAACTGTCCCCACACCGTCAGACGGGGGTCGCCGAGGCCAACGGGGACTGTCCCCAAAACTCGGCCTTGCACCCGGCGTCTACCTCTACCGGCTCACGTCCGGCGGTCTGCAGCCGGTGACCGGCAAGCTCGTCATCGCGCGCTAACGCACGGGGCGAGGAATCAAGGGGTCAAGGAATCGAGGATTCGAGTGTTCGGCACTGGACCCCTTGAATCCTAGAATCCTAGGGTCCTGCCCGTCAAACCAACCCCGGCACCCACTTGGCGTTGATGAGCACCTCGCGGTTCCAGAGTACCGCGGCCACCCGCACGCCTGCAATCTGGTCCAGGTAGGCCACGGTATCGAGCAGCTTCCCGATTCCCCAGACATCGGTCTCGACTTGCACGAACCGGTCCCTGTAGGTCTTGCCTCCGAACACGACGCTCATCCCTGCCTCGCTCACCAGTCGTCCAAGCCGGTCCGGACGGTGGCCGGTTTCGAGCAGGAAATGGAAGTGGCCGACGTTCTCGACCGGTGACCAGTTCATCTCCGGCAGAACCCGCAGCACGCCGGTGCGATTCGTGTCGCTCCACAGCAGCCGGTCGAGCTTGGCGCGTACCCACGTCGGGCTCCGCTCCATCGCCGAGCCGACCTCGGCTATGCCCAAGTCCGAGTGCTCCACGAGGAAGCGGAGCAGCTCTTTCTCGTCCCCGGACAGCGGCAGGGCAACCGGGAACGAGTACTCGGCCACCCGGTACACCTCGTGGTACTCGATGCCCGGTGCGTTGCGAATGAACTCGGCCTCCTTGTCGAAGTCGCGCGAATAGAAGAGCACGGCCAGGTTCGGCCCGACCTTCTCCGGCAGGCTCGCGTTCAGCACGATTTCGCTCACGAACGGCAGCCTGGCCGCGAGCGCGTTGGCCAGGCCCAGGTCGCTCTTCGCGTTGGCCAGCACTGCGGCCCAGACCCAGTCGCCACCCAGCAGCGGTGGCACTACGAGCGTCGTCTTGAACCCGCGGATTATGCCGAGCGAGATGAGCCGCCGCAGCCGCTCCGCATAGTCGGCCGGCTTCAATCCTGCCGCGGTCACCTCTGCGTCGGTCGGAAACCACCCGCGCTGCTCAGCGAGCCTCAGCGCCGCAACGTCGCCCTTCTCAAGAATCATGTCCGCTCCACTTCTGACTTCTGATTTGTGACTTCTGAATTCTGCACTCTCCTAGTAGGAACCTCTCCTGGATAGCACCGCCCGGGGCGTCTTCAGTATGATCTTAAGGTCCTCCCAGAACGTCCACCCCTGCACGTAGCTTGTATCCATCTCTACCCGCGAATCGTAGCTCGTGTCGCTTCTTCCTGAGACCTGCCACCGGCCGGTCGCGCCGGGCGGAACACGGAACATCACGAGCGAACGCTCCTTGTAGTACTTCACCTCATCGTCGACAATCGGCCGCGGCCCGACGAAACTCATCTGGCCCGCGAGTATGTTGAAAAACTGCGGCAACTCGTCGATGCTGAACTTGCGCAGGAACTTGCCGACGCGGGTGACGCGCGGGTCATGAGTCAGCTTGAACTTCTCCTCGAACTCCTGCTTCAGCGCCGGGTCGGAATCGAGCAGGTCCTTCAGCCGCTTGTCGGCGTCCCGGTGCATGGTTCGGAACTTGAGTATCCGGATGTCGCGCATGTTCCGCCCCAGCCTTCGGTGCCGGTAGAAAACCGGGCCCGGGCTGTCGAGCTTGATGATGATGCTCGTGACGATGTACACCGGGCTCAGGATGATGATGGCCAGACCCGACAGCACCAAATCGACGACGCGCTTCAGCCTCCGGCCCACGCCGCTCAGCGAATACGAGGCAATCGGCCGCGGGTGCGGCCCGAGCAGGTATGTGGACATCTTGAAAGAGGGAACGCCGACGAAATCTACGAAATAGTCGCCCGACAGCCCGGCCACCAGATAGTCGGTCTTCGGCTCCGAGCTGTCGACAATGATGGTATCGTACTTGGCGACGTGCCCTCGCTCGTCGGAGTTTGCCTTCAGCCATCCCGGCAGGTCCTCCAGCGTGATGACCTCCATGCACTCGAAGCCCCACCAACGGAGCATCCGGGTTTTGGTGAAGTGCAGGTCGGTGACGAGCAACACCGGCTGGCGCGTCACATATCGCAGGCAGAGACCGATAACCGGGGCGAGAGCGTTGAGGTACAGCCAGAGCGCCAGCCAGAACTTGACCGTCACCGGCTCGGCCCACGGCCACAACCCGTGCAGGATACTGTAGCCCGCGTAGGTCATGCCGAACGCGGCCTGGGTCCGAAGCGTCAGGCCGAAATTGGCGCGGGCGGTCGATTCGAACTCGCCGGCCACATAGCTCGCGGCTATGAGGATGATCCAGACGGCCACGACCGTCGTCATCGCCACCGAGTCCTTCACGAATGTGTTCCTGAGCACGGTGATGACGAACAACAGGAACAGCAACTCCATGACGACGAGCACAGCGCCGTTGTTCCTGAGGCTTATCTTCATCTGCTGGGTCCGAGGGCAGTCTATCAGGAGCACCCGGCCAGTCAAGGACGCCTGCGAAAGCGGGAACTGCCCCGCGCTGCTCGTCCGCGGCGAGACGCAGTCGCGTCACTCGAAGTACGTCTCGATGTTCGTCAGGAAGTACCGGCAGACGTATCCTCACTTGTGTGCTCGCTTGCGTCGGCAGTTGCGTCTTTCGCTCTGTCCCAACCTGAACCTCGACCTCAATCTCAACCTGAATCTGTCGCTGTACCGTGGGTTGTTCGCGAAGTCGTACTGGTCGTTGTTCCGGCAATTGTTCGCGGCGTTGTTCCGCTCGATGTACGAATCGAAGCTCGAGCACTTGTGGGCTCCGTCGTGTCTCGTGTTGGAGCGGCAGACACTGCCCCCCAGGCGGCCCGTGGGCCGCCCACTCCCCGGCAGAATTGTGTTCGGAGGCCAGCAGACTACCACCTGTAGAAGGCAAGCAGGAGGACCAGGGCACCCGCCGAAGACGCGAGCCTCAATGGCCCTAGCCGCAGCGCGCGTCGCGGGACTCGACCCAGGATTGCGACGTTCACTTGAGCCCTGACTTGGACACTTGGCTGCGAGTTCGACCCGCAACTTGCCGCGGAACTCGACTCGCGACTGAAAGCGCCAGTCAGGATGCGACTCGTGGCGCAACTGGCCGCCGAACTCAACCCCGAACTCGCTGCGGCGCTGAACATCTAAGTCACTGCGCCATTGACTGTTGTATTGACTACAACGGTCACCACGCAGCTCAGACCCAAGCTAACTCCTTGATTGACGGCCACATTCACGGCCGCGTTGTACTCGGCCTTGAACCCCGCAGTCAACCCGGGAGTGACTCCCCTCCTGCCAGCGCCAGTCTCAGGCACAGCTCCGGGCCATCAGGTCGCGCCCGGTCAGGGTCAGCAAGACTCCTCCGCGATTCTCGCGTCCGGCGGCAGATAAACACATGAGAGGTTACGTTTGGAGTCCTTCAGCTCTCTAATCCAGTAGATCGAATGGTCCGTAACCCCGGCCTGTTGGCCGGAAAGGAGTTATATCATGTCCGACGTAACCCGCCGAATCTCGCGCTGGAAGGCGAAGTTCTCACCCGACATCGCGGCGCAGACCACTGCCCGCATCTTTGCCGACATGACCGAACGCTATGAAGCGGCCATGGTGGCGCTCACCACGATGGAGATGGAGACGAAGCAGGTGCTGAGCGCCTCAGGCATCGACACGATGTACATCGTCTTCTACCTCGACTATGCCCGGCAGCTCTTCCGTC
>CAYOCZ010000061.1:0-9059 GCA_964402475.1 uncultured bacterium
GCGGCGAGACTATAGGAGACTTCGCCGCCCGCGATTTTCTCCGCCGACATTGGGTCCATAGTCTCTAGCACCGGGCGGTCGCCACGGGTCTCGTCCGGGGTCGCCCGCACCGGAGTCACCCCCAGCGCGTAGATACCCAGGTCCGACATTCCGGAGACGGGTTCCAGCCCCGTGTCCGGCAACGGCGTATCCTCGGCGAGACTGTAAGAAGCGCCGCCGGTGTCACGGGTGTCCCCGGCTCCCTCGCTCGCCTGAACCGCAACCTCAACTGCTTGGGCTCGCAGGTTCAGCACCCCGGCCACGGCTGCCGCGGCGCGCGCCGCTGCGTTCGCGTCCTTGATCCCGGGCGTCATCGAGGCGGCGTACCCCAGGGTCGCAATCGCGGCGTCGAACCGGGCGCCCGCGGTGATTCGTGCGCCCACTTCGGCGGCGACAGGCAGGACCGTCTGCGCCGGTGACAGGAACTCGTTCCACAAGGGAGTCGTTCCGAGTTTCGCGTTGCGCAGGATCGCAGTGATCTGGGTCACGGCTTCGGTGTTGCCCCGGCGCCGGGCGTCCGCGCCGAGCGCGAGCCACGCGCCGGTGGCGAGTTTGGGGCTGACGTAGCCCACGGCTTCAACCAGTTCTGCGGCGCGCGCGGCGGCGACGCGCAGGCCCGCATCGGCCCACGGCACGGAAGCGGACACCGCAGCCTGGAGCCCGGCTCCGAAGGCCTTGGCCGCAGCGGCATTGCGTTCCGACGCGACGTCGGTGCGCAGGACCGCAAGTTGTGCGCGGGGATTGCTGAAGAGACCCCGCGTGATTTCCGTGTTGTCGGCGGCGTTGGCCGATTCGGCGGCGGCCTTCGAGATCGCGACGGAAGCGGCGGAGTTGACCACGGGCTTGCGCCATTCGGCGTAGACCGGACGGCTGTTGACCACGACCGTGTTGGCGACGTAGCCCAGACGCGCCAAGGCGTCGTACAGACGACCCTCGCCGTCGGCGTTGAACGTGCGGTGCGCGTTCTCCGAAGTGTCCGTGCGGACGACGGCGCCTGCGCCCAGCGCCTTGGTCAAGGCTTGGTACCCATTGGCGAGTCGGCCGTTCTCAACAGGCGAGACGGCCCCGTCACGGCGGCCCTCCACACTGGTGACCACGATGTCACCCGGCGCAAACTTCGGGGTCTCGTCCTGCTTGACGTAGAACCCTTCGCCCGCAGCCTCCCGGATATAGCCGTAGGTGGACGACGATGCATCGCCGGCGTTGGCGACGAAGTATGCCGTGGCGCCCGCAGGTACTGTGAACTTGGCGGTCTCCTTCTCCCGGATTGCGACTGGCAGCGAAGCCTTGATGCCGAAAAGGACACGAGGGGCCGACTGTTCGTGCAGCCACTCCTGCACGGCCTGCAAGTGATGGAGACCGCTCTGGCCCTCGCCTCGTGGGCGATAGTACCCGAGTTTTGTTCCGTTGTCGCGGATGGCGAGCACGGCCTGGCGGAATGCGGTATCCTCCCCGATCTTTTTCAGGAACGCCTGTTTGAAGGCATCGGTAGCCCCCTCTGCAGTAGCAAACACGGTCTTTCCGTCCACGGGCTTGCCCCTGGCGTTTCCAGTCCATAGATAGGGGTTGCCCAACCATCCGGAGTCCTGCTGCCCATACATCGTGGGAGTCGCATTCGACATGTTCCACTGGCCCTGGCGCATACCGGACATGACGCCCGGAGGCGGCGGTACGCCAAAGCCCAGCTTCACAACTTCGACCGGGGCGACGGGAGTACCGGGAGCGGGAGCGACTGGCGCGGCCGCGACTGGCGGCGCTTCCGGCATGGTCTCGGGCTTCTCGGCCCTGCTGGCTTCCTTGATCTCGGTCTGCACTGCGGCCGCGGCTTTGACACCACGCCACTCGGCGTACCAGGACTTCAGGCTATCGATCGTCTGGGTGCCTGCGTAGGCAGACACGTCGCCGTCGAAGAGTCCCGACTTCGCCTGCCCCCGGTGGTAGCCCTCGCGGAGCCTGCGCGCGGCCTGGGCGCCGGCGGCCAACTCGCCCAACCCGCCTAGCACGTCATGCCCGAAGGCTGCGTACGTCGAAGCGAAGAACACGTCGGACATCGCGGGAACGATGAACCCCGCGAACGTCGTCGAGGAGCGGCCCGGCGTGACGGGCATGGGCGCCACGACTGCGGCGTACAGCTTCAGCAGATGGTACATGTCCTTGGGCGTCAGAACTCCATTGTCCCTATTGACCGAGAGCCTCACGTCGAGTGAATGGTCGATGGGATCCATGTGGGCGAGGGCTTCAAAACCCTGCTGGACGCTCTCGGCGTCGGACGTATCGGACGTGCGCATCGTAATCGACGACGACCCGGGGCGATAAACCCACACGCCGTTCTCCGTCTTTACATCGGCAGGCACGCGAATGCGCGCGAGGAACGTATTGATCAGCGACAGATCGCCGTTCGTCTGGCCGCCCTTCGACGCCTGCCACCGCTTGCTGTGGGCCACGAGCATATCGCGCGCGAGCGCTTCGACAATCACCTTGAACGCCAGGGTGCGAGGCGCCCCGAACATGCGATTCCCCCGCATCGTATACTGATCAATGGCCGCGACCATGCGGACGACAAGATCGGCGGGCGTGACGAGCAGACCGCCAAAGGCCTGGCTCGACATCAGAAGATCCGCGTCGCTGGCCTCCCGGTCCGTCTCCTCCACCACTCGCGGGATATTGCCATACGCGATATGGCCTTGCAGGGCTGCTTTCGCCTTGTCCGCCATAGCATCTGCGCGCACCATCTGCCAACCGGAAACACGTCTCTTCCGCAGTCTCCCGATAGCGTCGTACAACCTCTTGATGTCCTCGGGGGACGTGACGCTTTCCTTGTCCGCCTCAAAGACGCTCTTGAGATCCCGCACCCGTTGCGTGGCCCTGTCCAGCGCGAGCAATCCCTCGATCTGAGCCTTGCGCAACCCCGGCTGCTCCTGCTGATCCGGCAGAGCCTGCGCGGCCGCGGCGGCGACGCGCTGGGCCTGTGGCGACGCGTACCCCCATGATTTGCTCCGAATAAACCCCTCCCCATCGACGCCGTATATGCTCTCGGCAAAGTCGTTGGCGCTCTTGGCATCCTTGAACGGCGCGTTGACCGACGGATCGGTAGCCGCCCGGTACTGCAGGCGCACGGCTTGCCCGACAGGGCCTTTGGCCCAGCGACTGAACGCCTCGGCCAGAGTCGCCACCTGATCCGATGTCCGGGCGTCGCTGCTGTACAGTGCCAACGCAAACATCTGCATGAAAGGGAGCCCGTAGCCCGCGCGCACGAGCTGCCCAATCTTCTTGACGTTGTCGTACGTCGCGTTGGCCATGTCATCGATAATTGACTTCATGTAGACGTGCTGCTCCTCGCTTACCTTCCCGCCATGGAGCCTCGGGCCGGCAGGTCCTACTTCCGACATGAACGGTGACAAGGTCGATGGGGACAGCTTCAGGCCAAGCGCGTGCAAATGGTCAAGACCCGCGCCGAGAGAGACCATGATCCCGCGCAGATCGGCCTCTTCGCGGACGGCGTCGGTCAACGCGGCATCGGCCATGGCGTCGGTGTACGTGAACGTTCCGGTGCCCCCGGAGAGACGGCCGAGCATGTCCGCCGGGATGAAATCCGTGGTGGTCAGGCGCGGCACGCCGTACCCATTCTCGCGCAACAGTCCCACGCGGGCGCCGAACATCTGGTTGGAGAGCTGGTGCAGGTACTTGTCGCGCAGGCGCTTTGCCTCCTTCGGCTCGGCTGCGACGATCTCCTTGATCGCGGCCTCAAGGTCCACAGGACTCCTGTCGATCGACCCATCGCGGGAGAACCTCGGGAAGCTCTCATGCGGGGCATCGCCGTCGAGATCCCAACCGGTAATCCCAAGTATCTCATCGGGCACCCCGAGCAAAGCGTCGTCGGGTGAGTCATAGTTCCCCGCCTCGACCCGCGCGTCGCCCCCGGACAATCCCCGGGTCCGCACAATCGTGCCTGTGGCCACCGTGGTAGCCGGACCGGACCAACGAACCAATTGCCGGGCACGCGAAGGGTCAACACCGGGAATACGCGACGCGATGAACGGGGTACCACCGAGCAAGGTGCGTCCGGCGTCCGTGCGCCAGGCGCCGGTGTCGAACGTACCGCGGTACTCGAGGTCCGAAAAAGTCAGCGCACGGCCCGACTGAATCGCCGAGCCGTCCTGATATACAAACATCTTCTGGAAGTCCGCGAGCGCAGCCAGGTAGAGTTCCTGCGGGCCTTCGCGCGTAAGCTCCAATGCCGCCCACGCCTCTTCGACGGTGGTGCGCTTCTCGTTCTCGCCCTTGTTCTCGGCGACGCGGGGGTCCGCCGGGTTGAAGGCCAGCGCCGGGCGCTCGTACCCGGCGAGCCTGATGTTGGCAGAGACCAATGGCGGGTGATAGCCCCCTTCTGCATCGGTTTCTCCCGGAAGCACAACTACCGTGGAGCCGTCGCGCCCGGTGGGCCCCAGTCCGTCAAGACCGCCGCCGAAGGCCGTCGCATGGAGCGTGTAACCTGGACCCTTGGGGCTGACCACGGCCCCCGCCACAATCGATGGCGCGTTACGTCCCACGATGTGAACACCCAAGGGTAGCGTACTACCGATGAGCGCCCGCACCTGGGTGTTGCGCTCGGCGTCCTCGGGGGCGGGCTTCTCCCCATGCGCATCCTCGTACACGTCGTTGATCTGTACGGCCGCTTGGTAAATACCGTCGGTCATCTGCGCATCGACCTGGGTGCCGGGACGCAGTTCCACTTTGGACTCGGTCTTGTCCCGGGCCTCGGAGCTGTCGCGCAGAGACGCGGCGCGCGTGACCTTCGTCTGCCTGACGAACGACACCATGCGCCGCATCAGGGGCTGGCCCGCGGCATCCTCGCCCACCTGGATGTCAGAAAGCTCCAGCCCGAGTTTCGCGGGGGTGGTCGCTTCGCCCTTGTACATCACCTCGGAATCCGCCGTGATCTCGCCGTGCAGCATCCGCGTCACGATCGCCTCCTTGGGGTCGAGCCCCTTCATGGGGTCGAGCTTGAAGCTATCTTCGTCGAGAACCGCAGCCTGGGGGTACTTCTTGAGCATGTCCCGGACCTGCTTGACCATCGCGCGCATAGCCGGGTGGAGAGCCGAATCCGCGGCGGCGTCCTCCGTGGCCCGCACATAGAGCGCCTTGTAAAAGCTGTAGTCCTCGGTGCCCCGGGCATTCGAGATGTGGACCTTCGCGGCTGCCTGCCCCGCGGGCGAACGCATGTCAAACGCCGCCTCTTCATTGCCCGATGCACTTGCGTAGTAACCCATTCCGTGAAAGTCCTCGCCCTGGAGGACGGCCACTCGTGTCTCCGTGGGGAGCGCCGCGGAGGGAGAAGTCCCCGTGAAGATCGGGGCCATGCGCTTGCCGTCGACCGTAGCCGCCCGGATCGCGATCATGACTTCCGTGTATACCCGGCCGTACCGGTCCACCGCCGTGCCTTCGCCCGTCGCGAACACCGCCGCAGGGACGAGGATCGCGGGATTGGCCCGGCGATCGCCCTTGGGCAGATAAATCGGAATGTAGAGTTGCAGTGTGGGGTCGCCCAAAGCGCGTCCAACTTCCGTGATGGCCGCACCGACAAGCTGCACAACCGTGGGGTCAGCCCGCCGGTGGCCCCGACTGTCCACATACTCAATAGCGCGGCCTTCGATCGGGGTCACACCATCGGCGTACAGTCCGTGCTCGGCAAGACGCTTGATCTCTGCTTCGGTCACGCCCGGGAAAGCCTTGCGCGAATACTCCGGGAACGTCGGCGACATGATGTACGCATCGAGCGCGTCGCTCATCCTCGAGTTGACCAGCTTCTCGCGCTTGTTGGAAGTCCGGACCGCACTCGGGGGGATGGACTCACCGTAGTAGTCGAGCAGCCGGGAGTAGAAGGAGCTGTCGCCGGGTGCGCGATTGAACCTCGGGGCCCACCCCTCTTCGTCGAGCAGCGTCATGGCACGCGCAGGCTCCAGGCCCGCGCTGAGCGCTTGCGCGATCTGGAGCAGCCGGCGGCCCGCGTGTCCTCCTTCATTCGCGGTATTCGCGATGGCAAACTGCAACGGAGACGCCCTGTTAATCGCGCGAAGCGTCATGTGCTCGTTGACGTATCGAGAGGCCGCATGGGTGGAACGCAGAGCCGACGAGAGGGTGTTGCCTTCCCCGAACATGCGATCGGCAAACTTCGCGGCCGCCTCGAAACGCCGGCGTGTCTCCGACATGAACCCCTCACGGGTCCTTTGGCCCAGCCAGGACTTGCCCGCGCGGAAAGTGCCCAACGGCGACTCTGCCTCAATGGCAGCAGCAATCTGCGCGAAGTACTTGTGCGCGCCGTCCGGCCCGAGCTCCGCGAAAATCGCCTCTATCGCCCGAGTGCATTCCTCGTGGGGCGCGGGCGCCGCGCGTTTGTGGATCTGGGTGTTCGAGCCACCCCGCGGGGGCGCCTTGTACTCATCGTCCTGTTCGGAGTCCTCGGTTGAACTCACGGCCCCTTTGACCGAAGTTGTGAAACCCGCTACGGGCACCGAGCCGCGAATGGCGGTCAGCAGGCGCATGGAGCCATTAAAGCCCAAGGCGTCCATGGTGGCGTACAGCAGAAGATCATGCTTCGAGGGGTTCGACGCCAAGCGGGCATCGAGCCACGCACGGGCCTTGGCACGGTCCAGCGCCGGATGCACCGAGTTCTCGCCGTCCACCCCGGAGAGAAGCGCACGCAGGCCGTCGGGGGCTGTGTCGCCACGCGTTTCCGCGCCTTCGCGCCACAACCGTACGGCCTGTCCAATCTCGCCCTGGGTGCCGGGAAAATGGGTCAGCAGGACTTCCTGCAGCATCAGGGCCGTGCGGTACATCGCTTCGTTCGCCGCGTTGTCCGTAAGCTGGTTGTAAGCGTCTTCCATCGCGGCCGTGCCGGCGTCCCTGACATCAGGGTCGTCGTTGAACAGCGCGGTCATGTCCGCAAGGAACCCTTCGTCGGCCGACTCCGGTAGCTCATCAACCGTAACGGGGCGCTTGGCGTCGTAGGCTTCGGAGAACCGGGCGTAGTCTCCCTCGGACAGCCCCTTGCGCGCAGCCTTCCAATAATCGAAGGTCCAGCGCTTGAACGCCTCACGGGAACGCTTGGCGTCGGGCGGCTCGGGGAAGGTCCGGCCAAAGCGCAACTTGGCGTGCTTCGCAAAAGCGGAAGCGAGCACCGAGTAGAACAACGGATGCTCCGTCAGCGCGTCTGCCATCGAAGCGCTCCCGTCGCTCGTATGGGACACAACAGCGGCGTTCACGGCGTCCACCGCGGGGGAGTCGCCGGGTTGCTCCGTCGGCAACTCAACGGGGGGCTCGGATCTACCCTGCAGGACCTCGCGGGCAAACGCGGGGAAGTCCTCGGACATCAGAAGCCCGCGCACGTCGCCGCCGCCATCGCTGGCCCAAGCCGTGTTCACAAGCTCAATCTGCGCGGCGCGGGAGGCGTTATCCCCCGGGCGGAAGGCGTCCTCGGGGATGCGCTCCGCGGTCAGATACCGAAGCTCGGCCTCCATGTCCCGGTTGCTCAATGCGGCTGCCGGCAGGTTCGCCTTCATGGCCGCGTCCACGAACCCACGCGGGGCCAGTCGCTTTATCTCCTGCGCCAGCGCCGCCAGGGTCGGGTCGAACGCGCCGCCGAGCATGCGGTTGACGATGCTGTTGAACCCAAGGAGCTTCGGCCGCGCCACCGGATCGGTGCGCAGGAACTCTGCCACATGGCCCAGCGTCGCGTAGTACGCAGAGCCCCCGGTCCCGAGCCCGCGGAGATGCGTATCTGCCTGGAAGAAGGTTACGCCGGAGATCAAGTGGCTCAACGCCTCAAGGTTGTACCTGTCCGGGTGGAAGATTGTCTCGGCGAGCCACACTGCCTCTTTCCGGGTATGCTCCGAAAGGTCGGTTCGCACGTCCAGCGCCAA
Organism: uncultured bacterium; assembly: GCA_964402475.1. Classification (GTDB taxonomy): domain Bacteria; phylum Hydrothermota; class Tepidihabitantia; order Tepidihabitantales; family Tepidihabitantaceae; genus UBA2258. Next base: position 7,959 of record CAYOCZ010000061.1, read on the forward strand.
TAGCGCCTTCTGGGTCGCAAGCACCATCTCGCGCACCGCCGGCCGGTATTCGATCCGCCCGTTCACATAATTTGCGAATAGGCCGGACACCGCCGGGAGGTTCTTGCGAGCCTCCGCTGACACCGTAGAAGACAAACGTTCCGTTGCCTTGACCTGGGCGAGCAGATTCTTCAGTCGAATTTCAACGGCATCTTCGATCGCAGCCGCGGCATTACCGATGTAGCGGTACGGCAGATAGAGCACACCGTTGGCGTTATACGCAGCCACGCTGAACAGCCAGCCTTGTTCCCCACGCTTGTCGGGCTTCTGCTGTTTACGAAGTCCCGCCTTATAGAAAGCCTGTTCCGCAGCGTATTCCCAGCCAAGCGGGGCGGTCGTATCCGCCTTGCCGTCATTGTAGGCATCGACCCATGCGGCGTGGGCCTGCTGGGCCTCGTCCTGGGTGGCGAAGTTCTCGGCTTTTAGACCCTTGTCGACCCAGAGTTTCGCGAGGGCCAACTGGGCGAAAATGGCTTGACGGCCCTCTGCGGTAATGCCCTCCCCGGTATTGTCCCTCGCGGCAAAGGGGTTCGGCTTGACGAGTCGCCCATCTTGCCCCTCCATCTTCTGGCTCACGCCAAGATAGTCCGCCATGCCCGGCATGACTTGGATGTCCGCGGCGTAGGGGCTGTAGAACGCCTGCGACGGAATAAACCGAATGGATCCACCCGACCCCTCTGCCGGGGTAAGACCGCTAACCGCGGGCGCTTGCTGGGCTTCCTGCCACGAAGTGCTGTTGAACGACGTGACGGGATGCCCCGTGGCGTCACGCAGAACAGCAATCCCATTACGCAAGGTCAGTTCATACTGAGCGCCCGCGTTGTCTGTGAACGTACGGGCCGCGAGGCCCTCATGGAGGGCCAGAACCACCCTGGCATAATCGCGCATCTTGTCGAGGTTCTCTTGGTAGGCGTCACTCCCCAAGTCCAATCGGAGCCCCTGGGCCATCTTCAGCATTGTCGTGCGCGCAACCGTGCTATCGGGGCTGTTGTCGTTCGACGCGGCTGCCGCGATTAACGCCACCGGAAGGCGCTCACTGGCGAACGCCTGCGCGATCAGGGG
>CAYOCZ010000061.1:9159-12147 GCA_964402475.1 uncultured bacterium
AGCCGGGCCCTCGACTGGCGCGGCCCCTTCAGCCGGGGCGGCCCCTTCAGCCGGGGCGGCCCCTTCAGCCGGGGCGGCTTCTGCCTTCGGCTTGTCCGCCGCCCAGACCTTGCTCCCCCGAAGAGCCTCGGCTTGTGACCCAGTGTCCGATTCAGTCGTCCTGATCGGGGTCGCGGCTATCGGGACTCCCGCTTGAGTCGTCACCAAATGGTTCTGGACCGCCATCGCGTACGCGTTCAGGTTGTCCCCGAGAGCTTTCGCGTGCGAGATGACCGAGCCGCCAAGCCCCCGATAGGCCGCCGAAGACACTGCCTGTGACGCCATGGGGAGTGCGAACGCCACGACTTCCGCGAAGAAATCGGAGACCGTGTCGGGGAACGTCTGGTCCCACGCGGCCGCGAGACGCCCCATGAAGGGACGTGCCGGCTTCTCGTCAAGACCGAAGAGCCCTTGCGCGAAACCGCTGTACCGCTCCTCGAGCAGTTCCTCAACGAGACCGTCGTAGCCCAGGTTCTCAAAGCGCTTGGCAATACCCTGCGGGGTCAGACCCAGGCGGGTCATCTGCTCTGCGACTACGTAGCCCCAGAAGGATCTGCCCTTGTCCGCTGCGGCCCGGGCCAAATGCTCGCGTCCGACTTCCACGCCCTCTTTCAGCGCAAACCCTTCAGCAGCCGTGCGCACGCCTTTGACGCCCGCACGGATCGATTCCTCGGTGCCGTACAGCTTATCAAAGAGTCTCTTGACGAAGGAGCCCTGCTCCCGCGCGGTAGGCCCGACGGGCCCCGTTGCCGCCAGGGCCCCCTTGGCGAGCTTGCGTCCGGTGCCCTTCGCCAGATCCCCGATTATCCCGCCAAGCGCAGTGAAGGCCCGCCCGGAGTTCTCCGAAGCATACTCCGCCCACGCCGCCCCAAAGGCAAGCTGCTTGGCCATTGATCGCACGGCCGGGTCTTCCGAGAGGGAGAACCCGAGTTCCTGCTTGGTGACGACCTCGTCGGCCCCGGCGATCTTGCCGATCAGCGGGTTCACGCCATAAAAGTCGAACGCCGCATAGAGCCCGCCCTTGATCGGGGCTTCGACAAACGCGACCCCGAGGGCCTCCCGCAGCTTGTTCCGGATGCCCGCGGGCATCCCCCGGAGCATATCGTCACTGTGGTCCAGGAAGCCACGCGACACGTACTCGGAGGCGAAACGCCCAAAGGCCTTCAGCCCGCCGGGGGCCCGGAGCATGGTGTCCGCGGCCTTGGCCGACGCGAACGCCGCTTCGTAGATGGCCGCCTTCCTGACGCCGGCGGCAGTGACCTCCATCGCCTTCCTCAAGGCATCGCTGCCGGCCTTCGCGGCCATCGCCTTTGCGACGCCCGGGGCCACTGAACTGCTTGCGACATCCTTGGCGATGCCCGCGATCACGTCGTCGGTCAGACCCAGCACGCCTTTCGCGCTACTCGCACGGTATGCAGCCGTGGCCATAGTCCCCGCGGTCTTGATTGCCCACTTCTCGGTCCCCTCTTTCACGGTGGCCCCTACCAGGGACTTAACACTCTTGACCGCGCCCTTGAACAGCAGGCCCGTCGTGAGGAACTCCAGAGCGAACGCGGGCATCCCCCGGACGATGGAGCCCACCTTGCCGCCCCAGGTCTGGTTGGCCTGGCGCTGCATGTCCTCCATGTACAGCTTGGCGAACACCAACTCTTGGGTCGTCAGCTTGTCCACGCCCTCTGTCTCGATCTTGCGGATGGTGTCGCGGACCTTGGACATGTTGCGCACGGAGATGCCAAGACTCGCGACGTCCCCGGCGTACGGGATAAAGTCAAGCCCGGAGCCCGTAGACAAGGCCTCGGTGAATCCTCGACGACCTTTGCGCTGCCTGGCGATCAATTTGAGGAGATCACGCCCGCCCGCCTGCGCTAAGATCTCGCTGCGGGAGACCACACGCCCGTACAAATTCAACTCCGCGACGTGATCGGGGCCCCAAGGTTGCCCAAGTTTTTGGCCGGCGGCGACCGTCAAGGACCCATCATAGTCCCGGTCCGTCTGCGCGGCATTATCGTAGTTGAATATCCGCCGGTATTGCTGGGTCGTGCTCTGAATGTCGAACCCAGTTCCCGGGGAATTTAGGGGCGCGTCGCCCCAACCGAGAGGCGCTTTAACTTCTTCGTCCTCTTGAAACGCCATAAAACCCTCGCCTTCCTAAAGATATATCACCAGCAGACGTAAGTAATGTACCAAATACCCAGCCTCTTGGGAAGAAGAAAGCCAAAAGTCCTACGGATTACTCCAGGTTAAGACCTTCAGCCCCTGACGGCGTGGCTTTCTGGGCAACTTCCAGTGCGACGTCCTGCATTACCTGGGCCAGCGCATCCGAAGCGTCGTGTGGCGGGCCTTCCCTGCGGACTTTCTGGCTGTACAAAGCGCGCACTCGAAGCATCGCCGTCGGGCTCAGGCCGCTGGCCTTCGCAATAGGCCCATCGAGAGCCCACCTGGCCTGGAACCGATCATCCCCGACAATCTTCGCCGCTTTCTCGCTGCCCGTGCGCAAGGCCTTTGCCGTCTGGGCGTACTCATCGGGACTCACCCCCGCGAGCTCAATGAACAAATCACGAGCAGGCGAATTCGCCGGTTGGGTAATCGTACCCGGCACGAATTTACTCTCCGCGTCCCGCGTGGCCAACCACTTATGGATCGCCGCAGCATGGCCCTCTGCGTCCGGGTCACGCTTGGTGATGTGCCGCAGCAGGCCCGCGGTGAGTATGTCCGATGCGTGCCTAGCGTCCCCCTCGGTCGGAACAGCAAGGCCCCTCGGCCGCCCTACGCGCTCGGCCACCCCGCGTTTCACAGGGTCATAAGACCCTAACGAAAGTACGGTAGCCGCAAACTCACCAACGCCCAGGGCTATCGCCTTGGCCGTCTGATCCGGCCACCACGCCACGTCTCGGTCCTCGAGAACCGTTCCGTGGGGTGCCTCTTATACACTCCTGACCCTGCCGCGCA
>CAYOCZ010000062.1:0-5304 GCA_964402475.1 uncultured bacterium
ACTGGAGGAAAGAAGAAATGCCGTTGACGAAAGAAACCAAAGACAAGCTAGTCGGAGACTACAGAATCCACGAGACGGATACCGGGTCTCCGGAGGTGCAGGTAGCAATCCTCACCGAACGAATCGGGATGCTAACCGGCCACCTGAAAATTCACAAGAAGGACAAGCACTCGCGCCGCGGGCTCATCAAGCTCGTGAACGAGCGGCGCCGCCATCTCAATTATCTCGCCAAGCACCACAAACCCCGCTACCAGAAGATCGTGGCTGACCTGAAGTTGAGGGGCTAGGATGCACAAAATCGAGAAGGAAGTGTGCGGACGCACACTGTCGTTCGAGCATGGTCGCGTCGCCCGGCAAGCCGACGGCGGACTGCTCGCCCGCTACGGCGACACCGTAATCCTCGCCAGCGCGGTCTACGCCAAGGAGCCGCCGAAGGATTACCTGGACTATTTTCCGCTGATTGTGGACTACCGCGTGCTGGCCTATGCCGCGGGCAAGATACCGGGCGGGTTCTTCAAGCGCGAGGGAAAGCCGCGCGACAAGGAAACGCTGACCTGCCGGCTGATTGACCGGCCTATCCGCCCGCTGTTCCCGCCGAACTTCCGGAGCGACACGCAGATTATCGAGTACCTGCTTTCGACCGACATGGAGAACGAGAGTGAGTTCCTGGGCATGGTCGCGGCATCGGCGGCGCTGCACATATCGGATATCCCGTTCCAGGGGCCGCTTGGCGCGTGCCGGGTCGGCAAGATCGCCGGCGAGTTCGTTCTGAACCCGCCGATGATGAAGGAAACCGAGGCCGACATGTGGATGCTCTACGTCGGCATCGGCGACCAGGTGATGACCATTGCGGGCCAGGCCCGTGAGGTGTCGCCCGAGGACATTGACAAGGGCTGGGAACTCGCCCTGCCGGTCATCAAACAGACGATTGACCTGCAGAACGAGTTGCGGGCCCTGGTGGGTAAGCCGAAGCTCGTCTGCGACAAGCCGAACGTTGCGCCCGAGCTTGAGGCTGAGATTCGCCGGGTCGGGGCCGACCGGGTGAAGGCGGCCAACGACATCGTGGACAAGCTGGCGTGCGGCAATGCCCGCAGGGAGCTCCGCCGGGCGGTGATTGCCGAGTTGGCCGAGAAGTTCCCGGGGTCGGACAGGCAGATTAAGGAAGTGCTGGATGAGATGACCGGCGAGGAGATGCGGCGACGGGTGCTCGCGACCGGCGTGCGCCTCGACGGGCGCAAGGAGACCGAGGTCCGCCCGATTGAGTGCTCGGTCGGCATACTGCCCCGGGCGCACGGGTCGGCGCTGTTCACCCGCGGCCAGACACAGGCGCTCGCCGCGACCACCCTCGGCACCAGGCAGGACGAGCAGGTGGTTGACGACGTCGAGCTGGAAGTGGAGGAGCGGAAGTCCTATATGCTCCACTACAACTTCCCGCCGTTCTCGGTCGGCGAGGTCAAATTCCTGCGCGGCCCGGGCCGCCGGGAAATCGGCCACGGCGACCTGGCGGAGCGCGGGCTCGATGCGGTCATCCCGAAGGACGATGACTTCCCGTACACGGTGCGGATTGTCTCGGACATCCTCGAGTCGAATGGCAGTTCGTCGATGGCGTCGGTGTGCGCCGGTTCGCTGTCGCTGATGGACGCGGGCGTGCCGGTGAAAGCGGCGGTCGCGGGCATGGCGATGGGCCTGATTACCGACGGCGACATCGCGAAGGGCGCGAAGTACCGCATCGTCACCGACATCCTCGGCGACGAGGACCACTACGGCTACATGGACTTCAAAATCGCGGGCACGCGCGCCGGTATTACCTCAATTCAGCTCGACCTGAAGCTGCCGGGCGTGCCGTACTCGGTGCTGGCCGAGGGCATCCGCCGGGCCACGACCGCGCGGCTCGGCGTGCTCGACATCATGGACAAGGCGCTCGACAAGCCACGGCCGGACCTCTCGAAGTACGCGCCGCGCATTGTCTCTATCGTGATTGACAAGGAAAAGATCGGCACGGTCATCGGGCCCGGCGGCAAGATGATCCGGAAGATCACCGAGGAGACCGGCGCGACCATCGACATCGAGGACGACGGCACGGTGACCATCGCTTCCAACAAGGTCGACTCGCTGAACGCGGCCAAGGCGTGGGTCGAGTCGCTCGTGGAAGAGGCCGAGGTCGGCAAGCTCTACGAGGGAACGGTGACCCGGCTCATGAACTTCGGCGCGTTCGTCGAGGTGCTGCCCGGCAAGGAAGGGCTGGTCCATATCTCCCAGCTCGGGCCGGAGCGGTACAACCGGGTCGAGGACGCGGTGAACGTCGGCGACAAGGTATGGGTCAAGGTCGTCGAGATCGACGAGATGGGCCGCGTCAACCTGTCGCGGCGCAAGGCGATGGAGGAGCGCGGCGAAATCCCTCCGTCCGACGACAGCGGCATCGCCTCGCGGCCGCCGCGGCGCGGCGGGCCGCCGCACCGGGGCGGGGACGACCGGCGTGACCGGCGCGGACCGAGGCGCTGAGCCGGATAAGCTGAGAACGGACAGGGGTCGAGCCGCATCGGCGCTTCGACCCCTGTCTTTCAGTGAAAGGACAAAGTAGCAGGGACAAAGGACGAAGTAATAGGACAAGGACACAGCACCAACACCAGGCTGCGGTCGGACTTGACGCCTTTTCTTGCTGCTTTGTCCTTTGTACTCTGTCCTTAGCACTTCTTCATGTTGCCGGACAACTCCGTGACTGACGGAATCCGAACAACGACGTTGCCGTCGGGCCTCGTCGTGATTTCGGAGCGACTTCCGCACGTCCGGTCGGTGGCGCTCGGCGTGCATTTCCTGACCGGCGGACGCGATGATCCGCCGGACAAGGGCGGCATCGCCCACATGATCGAGCACATGGTGTTCCGCGGCACGCCGGAGAAGGACGTGATTGCCATCAACATCGCGGCCGAGTCGCACGGCGCCGAGCTTAATGCCTTCACCGACAAGGAGACGACCTGTTTCTACGGCCGGTTTCCCGGCGACCAGTTCGGGCCGGTTACCGCCTTGATGGCTGAAACCGTGAGCGGGCCGGCATTCCGGGACGAAGAGCTGGTCAAGGAGAAGGAAGTGGTATCGGAGGAAATCCGCACCAGCCAGGAAGACCCGGACTCGCTGGCGATGAACCTTCTGTTCCGCGCGCTGTACGGCGACCACGGAATGGGCCGGCAGATCGCCGGCACGCTCGACTCGGTCACCGGCCTCTCTGACGCAGACCTGCGCGGATGGTACTCAAGCTGCTACGGCCCGGCCTGCGGGGTCGCGGTCGCGGTCGGCGATGTCGAGCACGAGCAACTGGCTGCGGCCATGGAGTCACTGCTCGACAGCCGGCAGGCGTGCCGTCCCGTAGGGCGGACGGCCGCCGCCAGCCAGCCGCCGCGGGTGCTGGCCGAGACGAAGAAGGAGCTGTCCCAGGTCTATCTGTGCGTGGCCAAGCCGGGGCTCCGTTACTCTGACCCGAGGCGGCACGCGCTGGCGGTGATGAACATGGCGCTCGGGGGCGGGGTTTCGTCGCGGCTGTTTCAGCGCTTGCGCGAGCAGGAAGCTCTGGTATATTCGGTGGGCAGTTTTGCCGAGCAGTATTCGGATTCCGGGCTGCTCGGCGTCTACCTCGTCACCGACCACCGGAAGCTGGCGCGGTGCATGGCCGTGCTGCGCGAGGAGCTGGCGCGGCTGCGCCGGGACCGGCTGACCGACGAGGAGTTTGAGCGGGCACGGAATATGACCAAGAGTTCGGTGCTCCTGGCCTTGGAGAGCCCGAGCATACGGATGATGCGCCTGGCCCGGGCCTGGCAGCTCTTGGGCCGGGTCGTGTCGGTTGACGAGACCGTCGAGGCGTACAACCGCCTGACGCGCCCGGTCGTGGAGCAACTGCTGGACGAGCTCCTGTCCGGGGATTTCGGGTACTGCGGTGCGGTAGGGCCGCTGTCGGAAGACGCCGTACGCCGGACGCTGGGCGCGTGAAGCGTCCGGCGTAGAGTGCAACTGAGAGGAGTCGCAATGAGCGAAGTCAGGCTTTCCAGTCGCGCGGTCGAGATGCCGGCCTCCCCGATTCGGAGGCTGGTGCCCTATGCGGACCGGGCCAGGGCGCGCGGCATCAAGGTCTACCACCTGAACATCGGCCAGCCGGACATCGAGACGCCGGCAGAGATGATGGACGGCTATCGCCACGTTGATATCAAGGTGCTATCCTACGGGCCGTCGCAGGGCCTGAAGGAGTACGTCGATGCGCTGGTCGATTACTACCGCCGGGTCGGAATCGCGGTGCGACCGGGAGACGTGCTGGTCACAACCGGCGGCAGTGAGGCAATCTCGTTCGCGCTGGACGCGGTGGCCGACGCCGGCGACGAGATCATCGTGCCCGAGCCGTTCTATACCAACTACGCCGGTTTCGCCGCGACCGCGTGTGTCAGGCTCGTGCCGGTCACGTGTCTGGCGGAGACGGGCTTTGCCCTGCCGCCGAAGGAGGAGTTCGAACGGGTCATCACGAGCCGGACCCGGGCGATAATCTACTCAAACCCGGGCAACCCGACCGGTGCCGTGTACACGGGGCAGGAGTTGGGGATGCTCAAGGGTTTGTGTCTCGAGCACGGCCTCTACCTAATCGGCGACGAGGCCTATCGCGAGTTCATCTACGAGGACGACACCGAGCACACGAGCGTGCTCAACCTGGCCGGTATCGAGGACCGGGCAATACTGGTCGACAGCGTTTCCAAGCGCTACAGCGCCTGCGGTGCGCGGGTCGGCTGCCTCGTCAGCCGCAACGCCAAGCTGGTGGCCGCGGCCCTGAAGTTCGGCCAGGCTCGGCTCTGCCCGCCGACCGTTGACCAGCTGGCGGCGATGGCCGCAGTGAACGTGCCCGACACCTACTTCAGGGAGGTCAGGCGCGAGTACCAATGCCGGAGAGACGTGGTGTGCGCGGCAATCGCCAAGATACCGGGCGCGCTCTGCGTGAAGCCGAGGGGTGCTTTCTACGTCGTCGCGAAGCTGCCGATCCGCGACGGCGCGGAGTTCGCCACCTTCATGCTCGAGAAGTTCAACCTCGACAACGAGACTGTTATGGTCGCGCCCGCCGATGGGTTCTATGCGACTCCGGGCAAGGGCAAGGATGAGGTCCGGATTGCCTACGTGCTCAACTGCCTCGACCTCGACCGGGCGATGAAGGTGCTGGCCGCGGGCGTCGCAGCGTACAACCGGAGATAGATGTCCGACCGAAGTCAGAAGGCAGAAGTCAGAGTGGAGAATCCAGAATCCCCCGGACTTCTGACTCCTGATTTCTGCAATCTG
>CAYOCZ010000062.1:5404-12090 GCA_964402475.1 uncultured bacterium
TGCATGGTCACCGACAACTACTACCCGTACATCGGTGGCATTGCCGAACATGTCTATTTCTTGGCGGTTGAGTTGCGCAAGCGGGGACACGTCGTGAAGGTGCTGACTGCGCGGATCGGCGGCAGGATGATGGAATGCATGGCCGAGATGCCGGGTGAAGAGCATGTGAAACGAATCGGCGAAGGCTGGGTAATCCGGTCGAACAAGTCATTTGCCCGCGTATCGGTTGCGTGGCGGCCGGCCGCCCAGATTCGGAGGTACTTCAACCAGGAGCGTTTTGACGTCGTTCATGTCCACGGCTCGCTGGCGCCGACCCTGCCGATGGCCGCGATCCAGGCCTCGCGCACCCTGAACGTCGTTACCTTTCACGCCGGACATGACCAGAGCCTTGGGTACGCGCTGTTCCGGTCCGAGCTCAGGCCTTACTTCAACGCGGTTCAGGGCCTGATTGCCGTGTCCGAGACGGCGCGAGTATCCTGCGCCAAGTACTTTCCCGGGCCGTACCGAATCATCCCGAACGGTATCGACCTCGGCTTCTTCCGACCCGACGCCGGCCGCGTGCCCGGGTTGGATGACGGCCGTCCGCGAATCCTCTTCGTCGGCCGGTTCGAACCGCGCAAGGGCTTGAAACACCTGCTGACCGCGATGCCCGAGATCGTCAGGCACGTCCCCAACGTTGAACTGGTCGTGGTCGGCACCGGCCTGCTCGGGTATTCATACAAGTCATACCTGAGCCCAGAGGTACAGCGGCACGTGCGTTGGGCCGGGCTGGTGCAGAACGAGGAGCGGCCGAAGTACTACGCCAGTTGCGACGTATACTGCTCGCCGGCGACCGGACAGGAGAGCTTCGGCATCGTCCTGCTTGAAGCGATGGCGACCGGCAAGCCGGTGGTAGCATCCGACATCGACGGCTATCGCTCGGTGATGACCGACGGCCGCGAAGGCCTGATGGTTCCGCCCTGCGACCCGCCGGCCCTGGCTCAAGCCGTTGTGGGAATCCTGCTTGACCGTGAGGCAGCGCGCCGGTTCGCCGCGAGCGGTCTCGCGCGCGCGCAGCAATTCTCCTGGCCGAAGCTTGCCGAACGGGTCGAGGCCTACTATGAAGAACTGGCCCGTGAGTACCCGGTCCCGAAGTACGGCCGGAAAAGGAGCTGAGATGGACACCGAGGAACAGCGGCCCCTCTCAGTCCCGCCCGACGACCCGCTAGAGCAGCGGGGAGAGACTCTGAGCGCCGAGTCCGAGATCGCCGAGACCGTCGCAACCGCGGCCCGCACCAAGGGGAAGAACCAGCTCTGGTCGGTCCTGAAGAACGCCGAGTTCCAGGTCTTCAGCTGGTCACAGGCGGTGTCGCTCTTCGGCGACAAGCTCAACTATATGGCGCTGCTGGCGATGATCGCCTTCTACGCGGGCAAGTATGGATGGGAAAGCTCACGGGCAATCTCCTACCTGTCGGTCATCGTGGCGATGCCGGTCGTCCTCTTCGGGCCGCTCGCGGGCATCCTCGTGGACCGGTGGGACCGGCGCAAAGTGATGATCGTGTGCGATTCGGCGCGGACGATACTGGTGCTCTCAATACCGCTGGTCGCGATCGCGACGTCGAACCTCATACTGATCTATGCCGTGGCCTTCCTTGTCTTCCTCTGCGGGCTCTTCTTCAATACCTCGCGGATGTCGATAATCCCCAACCTCGTGGGTTCGGGCCACCTGCTCGGCGCGAACTCCTTCATGAGTTTTGTCGGCAGGGTCGCAACTTTTCTCGGAATGTTCCTTGGCGGGTTGATCGTTGACTGGAAGTGGTGGTCGCACCTGGGCATCAAGCCGGCGTGGACTGCGGGGTTCTACATCGACGCCCTGACCTACTTGGTGTCGGTCGTCGCGCTCCTGGTGATTTTCCGAAGGCTGGGGCAGAGGCGGCAGCAGCGCGGCCATGGCCGGGCAGAGACGCCGGAGGTCAAGCTCTTCATCACCCAGCAGGCGCGGATGATCCACGAAGTCCGGGAAGCGTTCAACCTCGTGCGCGGGCAGCCCTCGGTGCTCTTCGTGTACTGTTCGGTGTTTATGATGGTCATCCTCGGCGCGGCGGTCTTCGTGCTCTACATCCCGATCATCCAGGGCGCGAAGGGACTCGGCAGCGGGCTCGGGCTCGGCACACAGGGTGTAGGGTTTGTCGGGGCAATCGGCTCGGTCGGGCTGGTGCTCTCGTCGATGGGCTACGGCCTGCTCGGACACAAGCTGAAGAAGCACACGGTGATGCTGACCTCGTTTCTCGTGCTCGGGCTCGTGGCCGCCGGACTGGCGGTCTCCAAGTCCTTTGCGCCGATCGCACCCCTGGTTTTCATCGCCGGCCTGGCATTGTCCCCGGTCTACATCGGCATGGATACTCTGCTGCACGAGTCGGTACCCGAAGCGGCGCGGGGCCGGATATTCTCGACCCGCGACTGGCTTCTCCACCTGACCTTTGCCGTGTCCGCGCTCGTCATCGGCCAGCTGACCAACTTCGCATCCGCGCGCCGACTCCTGTTCGGGGTCGGCGTGCTCATCACCGTCACGAGCGTGGTTGGGTTCTTTCTGACGCGCGGCAAGAAAGTGGGGTAGACGATGACAGATATCCGAGTCGTGAAGATGGCTCAGACCATCACCAGATACAGCGTGAGCCTTAAGCCCGGCGACAAGTTCCTTATCCTGACGTCGGTGCCCGGCCTGCCGCTTGCCCGCGAGGTCTACCGTGAGGCGCTCGCCCTCAGCGTCCTGCCGGTCGTCAGGACTCTGCATCCGGAACTGAACGAGCTGCTCTACCGGTCCGGAAACGATGACCAGGTGAAGTTCGTGCCGGAGTATGAGAAGCAGGAACTGGAGAGCCTGAACGCCCGGCTGGTGATCCGCGGCGACGACAACGTCATGGTGCTGGCCGGGGTCGAGCCCTCGCGGCTGACCTTGGGCCGCCAGGCGCGGCGCCCTCTGCTTGAGCGGATGATGGCGCGCAAGGCGGTCGGCGAACTGAAGAACTGCCTGACCCAGTATCCGACAAACGCCAGCGCCCAGGAAGCCGGAATGTCGCTTGCGGACTACGAGGAATTTGTGTTCCGTGCCTGCTTCGCGGACCGGCCTGACCCGATTGCGGCATGGCGCGAGCTTTCCCGAACGCAGCAGGTGTACGTGGACTTTCTGAACAGTGTGAAGACGCTTAAGGTCGAGGGTGCGGGCACTGATCTCACGTTGTCGGTCGACGGCCGGAAATGGGTGAACTCCGACGGCAAGGCCAACTTCCCTTCGGGCGAGGTCTTCACCAGTCCGGTCGAGGATTCGGTCAATGGCCGGGTTCGGTTCGACGTGCCGACCGTTTTCTCGGGCAAGGTAGTCGAAGGAATCGAGCTCGAGTTCAAGGCAGGCAAAGTCGTCTCGGCTACGGCCGCACGCGGCGACGACATGCTGCAGTCGGCGCTCGACACCGATGTCGGCTCGCGGTTCCTGGGCGAGTTCGCGTTCGGCTTGAACTACGGCATCACCCGGGCGACGAAGAACATCCTGTTCGATGAGAAGATCGGCGGCACCATCCACATGGCGGTCGGCGCGGGCTATCCTGAAACCGGCAGTCAGAACCGGTCGGCGATTCACTGGGACATGATCAAGGACATGAAACAGGGGCGGGTGTACGTGGACGGGAAGCTGATGTACGAAGGCGGAAGGTTCACGGTCTAGCGAATAACGACCAATTCCCAATCAATGACCAAACGCGGCAAGTCCCAACGGAGCTCGAGTCATTGGACATCAGTTGGTCTTTGGGGTTTGGTCATTGGTAATTCTGTCTGGAGGTGACATTTGGCAGATGCAAGAGTCGAGAAACTGGCTAAGGTCCTGGTGCACTATAGCTTGCGCGTCAGGAAGGGTGACTGGGTCAAGATCGAGGGGACGGCGGTTGCGCAGGAGTTGATACGAGCTGCGTACATCGAGGTACTCAAGGCCGGCGGCAACCCGATGGTGAGGGTTGCCCTGCCGCGCCTCGCCCATGATTTCTACTCGCACGCGTCGCAGGACCAGCTCACGTTCATCCCACCGACCACGCCGGTTGAGACTGACCGGCTCGATGCGAGCCTCTCCGTCTGGGCCGGCTGGAACTCGAAAGAGCTTTCCGGTGTGGACCCAAAGAAGATGGCCGTCGCTCAGGCCGCACGCAAGAAGCTGTTCGACCGGTATCTCAAGAGGATTGGGTCGGGCAGCCTGAAGTGGTGCGGGACCCTGTTCCCGAACAACTCGTCGGCCCAAGATGCGGAGATGTCACTGTCCGAATATGAGGACTTCGTGTACCGGGCTGGGAAGCTTGACCAGCGAGACCCGGTTGCGGAGTGGCAGAAGGTATCCCGGGCTCAGGCCAGGCTGGTTCGGTTCCTCAACACCCTGAAGACCGTCCGGATTGTGGGGCCGGACACCGACCTGTCGTTCAACGTTGCGGGCCGCAAGTGGATAAACTGCGACGGGCATGAGAACTTCCCTGATGGCGAGGTCTTCACCGGCCCGGTCGAGAACTCGGCCGAAGGCCGGATCCGCTACACATTCCCGGCGATTTACGGCGGCCGCGAGGTCGAGAACGTACGGCTTACCTTCAAGAAGGGCAAGGTCGTCGAGGCCAGGGCAGACAAGGGCGAGGATTACCTCCAGACGATGCTCGACTCGGATGCCGGGGCGCGCCACGTCGGCGAGCTTGCGTTCGGCACCAACTACTCGATCAAGCGGTTCACCAAGAACACCCTGTTCGACGAGAAGATCGGCGGGACGATGCACATTGCGGTCGGCGCGTCACTGCCTGAAAGCGGCGGGCGGAACAAGTCGTCGCTTCACTGGGACATGGTCTGCGACACGCGCAAAGGGTTCACGGTCTACGGCGACGGCAAGTCGATAATGAAGGACGGGAAGCACAGGGCATTCTAGATTTCAGATTGCAGATTGAAGATCGGGAGAGCAGGTGAAGGAGCCATGAAGTATCACGAGCAGTTCGGTGAGATGAGGGAGCTCGTGCTTGCGGCCAAGGGGCCCGAGGACGTGCATGCACGCGCGGTCATCAGTCTGCACAAGAACTCCCCGCACTACAATTGGGCAGGCATCTACCGGCTGGAAGGGCAGAATCTAGTGCTTGGTCCGTTCCAAGGCAAGCCGACGGAGCATGTCAGCACTCCGGTCGGGAGGGGCATCTGCGGCGCGGCCGCACTCTCTAAGAAGACCGAGGGGGTGCCTGACGTCGCGGCCGATGCCCGCTAGCTGGTCTGTTCGCTGGAGACGCGCTCGGAAATCGTCGTGCCCGTCATCAAGGACGGAACATTCTGGGGCGAGGTCGATATCGAGTCGAACCAGCCGAGCGCATTCGGCCCGGACGACGTCGAGTTCCTGGAGGTGGTCGCGCGCCTCTTGTCCGAGCGGCTGTAGCCGCCCCGGCTACCGCTGGGTCCTAGCTTCGACCTTCTTGTATCCGTCCGGGACTTCGAACTCCGTCTCCGGAATCGCGTCGAGCGACACCGACTTCACTTCAAGGTACGACGAGAAAATCACGCCTTCTTCCTTGGGCTTGTCGGGGGTCATGCTTTTGGCAATTTCTTTCCCAATCAGGCCACGCAGGCTCCGGGGTGCCGGTTCGGGTTCGGGCTCCGGCCTCTTCGCGGCGGCTGAATCGTCCTTCACCTGCCACTTCACCTCGGTGACAATCGGGTAGCCCTCGACCTTGGCCAGTTCCTTGCCGATTTCCTCCAGCTTCCCGGCAGTTTCCTTCGGGTCGAGCCCGTACATCGAGGTCAGCATGCCAGCTCCGAGCCGGTCGGTCGCTTCCGGCGACAGCCCCACGCCGAGCTTCTTCGCGTAGTTGCGGCTGAATTCGGCCTCGATTTCCCGGACCTGCTTCAGCTTGTTGGTGAGCGGAGTGTTCCAGAGGTCGGTCGTCATCACCTGGGTAACTTTGCCTTTGGAGGCCGTGTCCTCCAGTACGAGCTCCCAGGTGACCAGGTATTCCACGCATGGGAACCCGTTGATGTCCTTCTTCGCACCGGTCTTGTTCACCTTCAGCTCTGATTTGACAATCTTGTAGGGTCGGCCCTGGTCCGGGCCGCTCTGCCTTCTCTCCCCCTTGACCTCCGTCTCGGCAGGCAGAGCTATCGGTCGCTCGGTGTAGGTCTTCTTCGGCGGGTTCAGGTCCCAGACTAGGTCTTTGTCCAGCCGGGTGATTTCGACGCTGGTCTGCGGTTTGCCGGCGAACATCCCGCCGACACCGCCGACCATCTTGGAGGTCTGGTTCGCCGCGCGCTTGTCGCCCTGGTATTCGGTGGTCGACTGGATCTCGGTCGTTCCGATACCGGTCAGCAGCGAAGCGCGGGTCAGGGTCTCGGTCTTCAGGTCGGCCCGGGCCGGACCGGCCATCAGCGTTACGAACACCAGCAGCGTCGCGGGAAGTGATTTCATGGATTCTCCTTTGCCCGATTATAGGACGCAGGCTGACGCAGTCAACAGGACGACGCCACGCGGCCGGCCGCTCCTCGTGAACCTAGCCTGAGCGCAAGCCTGAGCGACGCGCGGGAAGACGGGATTCTGGGACCCTCGGACAGGCGGGGAGTGTCAAGGCCTTCTTGGACATCAGAGGGTGGCAGGCTCAGCGGCCGTCCGTCAAGAGGTTGCGGCGGCGCTGCTCCCGGCGAGACTTGGCGGA
>CAYOCZ010000063.1:0-2854 GCA_964402475.1 uncultured bacterium
TTTCGGTAAGGCAGGTCTGCAACCACCACGGCGTGAGCGTTGTCGCCGTCACCGGCTACCAGAACTTCGCGCGGCAGGTCGAGAAGACGCGGAAGCGTGTGATGGGTCGAGACCTCGAACTGGTAGTTGGGGCGTTAATTCAGCACTACGTGAAACTGGGTTTTGATCGCAAAGTACTGGAAGATATCGCTTCCACCGTCTTCAACGTGGCAGCGCCGGCTGCTCCGTAGTGGCTCGGTCTGCAAAGCGGGCGCGGTTCTGCTGCCGGACTCCGCCCCGCAGGTTTGTTAGGGCAAGGGCTCGGGCCGGACTATGGCTGGTGGCAGAGCGCGCGGCCTTCGGCAAAGGCCTTGAGGTTGAGCTCGACTGACTTGGGCTTGACCAGGCGCGCGATGGCTTGTCGGTAGGCCTCGTCAGGGAACTCGAGGGAGCAGGAGATTGCGCCGAGCATCACCGTGTTCTGGACCCGGGCGTTGCCGAGTCTGAGCGCAATCTCGAACGCGGGCACCGTTTGCCGGTTGGGCGCGCGGACGGCCAGGCGTTCGTTGAGCCGCTCGTCTGCGGGACGTTCGACCACGCCGGTTGATACCGGCAACGGGTCGATGCGATGGGTGTCGTAGATGAGCCGTCCCTTGGGCCCGAGGAAGTGGATGAATCGGAGCGCCTCCATCATCTCAAAGGCCACCATGATATCCGCGGTTCCCTCCTCGATGAGCGGGGAGAAGACCTTCGGGGCGTAGCGGATGTGGGTCGTGACCGAGCCGCCGCGCTGGGCCATGCCGTGGACCTCCGATTTCTTGACGTCGAGCCCGGCGGTCATCGCCAGTTCCGAGATGATGTTGGAGAATAGGATGACGCCTTGGCCGCCGACACCACATACCAGGATGTTCATCGTGCCTCCCCGGTCTGTGACTTTGTCCCTTGTCCTTCGTCCTTTGTCCTCTCCGCGATTGCTCCCTTCGGGCAGACGTCGGCGCACATGCCGCAGCCGACGCAGATGTTCGGGTTGACGTGGGACTTGTCATCGCTGAAGGAGAGCGCCGGGCAGCCAAGGCTGATGCAGGTCTTGCACCCGATGCACTTGGCCGGGTCGACCTGCATCGGCGTGTCGCGGAGCTTGATGAGCAGGGCGCAGGGGCGGCGCGAGATGATGACCGCAGGGCCGAGCTCGGAGAGGAACTCGCGCACCTGCTTGCGGGTCGCTTTGGTTTGGTACGGGTCAACGGAAAGGACCCGCTTCACGCCGCAGGCGCGGGCCAGTTCGGCCGGGTCGACGGCGGTCGTCTCCTTACCCATCAGGGTCTTGCCGGTGCCCGGATGGGGCTGGTGCCCGGTCATGCCGGTGGTGCGGTTGTCGGTGATGATGGTGATGACGTTGGACTGGTTGTAGACCGTGTTAATGAGGCCGGTGATGCCGGAGTGGAAGAAGGTCGAGTCGCCGATGACTGCGACCCGGCGGCGCGGGTCGGTTGCTCCGAGCGCCTTGTCGCAGCCGTGCGCGAAGGTGATCGACGCGCCCATGTCGATGCAGGTGTCCATGCCATTGTGCGGCGGCAGCCCGCCAAGGGTGTAGCAGCCGATGTCGCCGCCGATGATGAGCTTCTGCTTCTGGAGCGCCCAGAAGATGCCGGTGTGCGGGCAACCAGGGCAGAGGGCCGGCGGCCGGTTGGGCAGGTCCGGCTCGGGTTCGACCGGCGCGGCTGTACCCGACAGGGCCTTGCGCAGCACGCGCGGGCTCAGTTCGTTGGTGCGGGGGAGCTTCTCTTTGCCGGTAGCCTTGATCCCCAGGGCATGCACCTGGGTCTCGATGAAGGGGTCCACCTCTTCGATGACCACGAGCTCGTCCACGGTCTCGGCAAACCGGCGCACGAGGTCCTGGGGAAACGGCCAGACCATGCCGAGTTTGAGGAATGATGCGTCGGGGAAGACCTCGCGGGCATACTGGTAGGCGACTCCATCGCAGATGACTCCGCGTTGAGCCGAGCCTTTCTCAATCCGGTTCAGGTTGCTCGCCTCATTCCAGGCGCGGACCCGGTCCAGCCGCTTTTCGAGGTCGACGTGGCGGACCCTGGCGAATGCCGGCAGCACCATGGTCTTGGTGATCTGCTTCTCGTAGCCCTTGACCGGCCGGGTCTGCCGTTCCCCGAGCTCGACCACGCTGCTGGAATGGGCGGTGCGGGTGGTCAGGCGTACGATGACCGGGATGTCGAATTCCTCGGAGATGTCGAATGCCCGGCGGGTGAAGTCCTTTGCCTCCTGAGAATCGGAAGGGCAGAGAACCGGCACCCTGGCCATCATGCCGTAGTAGCGGTTGTCCTGCTCGTTCTGCGAAGAGTGCAGACCCGGGTCGTCGGCAGAGACGATGACCAGGCCGCCGCGCGCGCCGATGTACGCGGACGAGAAGAACGGGTCGGCCGCTACGTTCAGGCCGACGTGTTTCATCGCGGCGAGCGCCCGCGCGCCCGCAATCGAGGCGCCGAGCGCGACCTCAAGGGCTACTTTCTCATTGGTGGACCATTCGCAGTAGACGTCTTTGTAGGTTGAGAAGGCTTCCAGAATTTCGGTGGATGGTGTGCCTGGGTAAGCAGCCGCCACGTGGCAGCCTGCTTCCCAGGCTCCCCGGGCTACGGCTTCATCCCCGGAGAGAAATTCCCTTGTCATAACTTCGTTCCTTTTCTCTGCCGGTCAGGACTGCGAGCAGGCGCGAGGCCAGCGCCGACATCTCTTCCTCGCCCGGGTACACGAATACCTTCAGCTTCAGCGGCGCAAGCCACTTCTTCAGGTCGGTCAGGAATCGCTTCGAGAGGGTGAGCCCGCCGGTGAGAATGATGCCGTCGGGCCTGCCTTCGCAGGC
>CAYOCZ010000063.1:2954-9879 GCA_964402475.1 uncultured bacterium
TTGGCGTTCGTGGCATCAACCTGCCTGCCGCCGATATGCGCGGCAACGGTGATGCCGGTCCCGAGATGCGCGACCACGAAACGGCACTTCACGTAGGGTTTCTTGAGTTTCTTGGCAGTCGCCTGCGCCACGGTGCGGCAACTCAGGGCGTGTGACAGCGCGATTCGCTGGATGCCCTTGAAACCGGAAACGCGGGCGATGTCACGTAACTCGTCGGTGGACTCCGGGTCGACGAAGTAGGCGGGTATGCTCAATTCCTGGGACAGCTCGAACCCGATGAGCGGGCCGAGCAGCGCCGGATGAAGGGTCTGGTACTCACCGTGCCGGATGTCGGCGGCGACCCGCGGTGTGATGCGATAGACCCCGCCGGGCAGAGGCTTCAGCGGCCCACCGCGGGTGGCAATCGCCTGCAGCCGGGTCGGGTCGAAGTCATGCTGGTCCAGGACCGAGAGAACCACGGACTTGCGCAGCTGATACTGGTCCAGAACATGGCCGAACCGGACAAGCTGATTGGGCGGGTGCTCGACGGTTTCAGCGAATACCTGGCGCTGGCCGTTGAACACAGCCACTTTCGTGGACCCGCCGCCGGGATTGATGACCAGAATCCGCATCTGCATCAGTGTATACCAGTGGGTGCTGAAGTCAAATGATTGGGTTGCCTGCCTGAGAGCGGCCGGCAAGCGACGGCCAGGCGGGCGAGCGCGGCGCCGGGCAGCCGTGCG
This sequence comes from uncultured bacterium, assembly GCA_964402475.1. Taxonomy (GTDB): domain Bacteria; phylum Hydrothermota; class Tepidihabitantia; order Tepidihabitantales; family Tepidihabitantaceae; genus UBA2258. The sequence continues at coordinate 3,677 of CAYOCZ010000063.1, forward strand.
CAGACGGCGTCGGACAGCGGGCGGTGCGCCTGCCTCCCGCCTCGCGTCAGACAGGGCCTGCGGCGATGAGGGCCTTGTGGAGGTGCAGGTGCAGCAGGGCGGGGGAGAGGCCGGCGCGGCGCAGCAGTCGGAAGTAGGGGTCAAGCGCGAGCGGGTGTTCGTGGTCATGATGTCGCGGGTCGGCGAAGCAGTCGGAGAACTGGCCGGAGCGCGAACCGGTCAGGCGTTGCAGCCTGGCCAGCACGCTCGCCATTGGTCGGCGGAAGCGGGGCAGGTCGAGCGCGACCCGGTCGAGGATGAGAAGCAGCCCGTCGCGCGTCAGACTCCGACGGCAGAACTTGAAGAGCCGGGCCTTGGCGACGTCCGGGAGTTCGTGGACTACATCTACCGTGATGATGAACCGGAATGGCGCCCCCGGTACCATAAGTTCGTTCGGACGGGCTAGGTCGGCAGTGACGAATCGACACCGGTCGGCGAACCGGCCAAGCCGTTGCCGGGCGAAGTCGAGCATCACTTCGGACCGGTCCACGCACGTGAACCGTGCGACCGGCAGTCGTTCCAGAATCAGTGCCTCGGTCTTCCCGGTGCCGCAGCCGAGGTCGAGGATGCGCGCGCCTTTGCGATAGCCGTCTTTGACAACGGTCGCGAGGATGTCGAGTTGCTCGGCACGAAGAGGCGTGGGCGGCCGGGCGTCCCAGACCCGGATGAAGTCGCGGTCGCCCCAGCGGCCGGGCATGGAGGAAGAATGACTAGTTGGCAATTTCTAATTCCTATTCAATGGGAGAGTGACCAAAAGGCTCACTCTCACGGTCTAGTGTTGGCAGATGTGCTGCGGACGATGGCGTTGAAGATGAGGTTGAGTTCCTTGGCTTCCTGCCAGAGCTTGCGAGCGGGTTCCTTGGACTCGGGAACAGCGGTCACAAGCATCCGCAACCAGTGTTTGGCTTCGCGCGCTTCCTTCCTGCAGATGCCGATCTTGTGTTTGAAGTCGGCTCGTGGCTCGGCATCGTCGGCCTCACAGTAGTTGGCACCCACGCTGGTGGCCGAACGGACGAGCTGCGATACAAGCGGTCGGGTGACGGGCGTCAAAGGTACGGTCTTGGCGAGCAGGATGGCCGAGTTGCCGAACGCAGCCGTACGCTCCTCAAGGTCGAACTGCCGTGGCTTGGGCACGTTCACTCCGTCACTGGTGCTTGACTAGGAATTGGCAATTGGGAATTCGTCATTCCCTTTCTACTTTCCGCCCATCCACTTCATCGCCTGCTTCAGCGGTTCCTCGGGGACCACGTGGCCGCCCTTGAAGTCGACAAAGGTGACATTGAAGCCCTGGCGTTCGAGGAAGTCGCGCGTGGTCGTGCCGTACTTGTACTCGACGACACGGTCTTCCTTGCCGTGGGCGGCGAAGATCCTCAGTCTCTTGGCGGCAGCGTAGTCCGCAGGCCCGAAGTTCATCGTGTCGAGCCCACCGCCGAATCCAATGATGCCCTTGAACAGGTCGTGGTGGCTGATGCCTGCCCGGTAGGCCATGCCACAGCCCTGAGAGAATCCAAGCAGCCATGTGCCGCTAGTCTTGAACCGGGCAGAGAGCTTTCGGGCTGCCTCGGCAATGAAGTCGCCTGAGAGTTGCGCGGAGCGGCGGCCCACGAGGCTGTCATCCTTGCTCCAGGTCGACCAGGAGAAGCCGAGGTTCTTCCCGGTACCGAACGGGTAGGGCGCCTGCGGGCAGACGAAAATGAGTTCAGGGCTGCCTGCCCGTTTGTAGAGCTTCAAGAAGGACTTCGGGGTTGCGCCGTAGCCGTGGAGCCCGATGACGAGTGGGTATGTTCGCGTGGAGTCGTAGTTGGCGGGCAGCCGGACGTAGCCCGGGACGAGGCAGGTGGTCTCGACATCGAGCTGAGTCCCGGCCCTTGCGCCAGCACTGTCGGCAACGGCGGCAAGGCTGTCAACTACAGCGGCGAACACCGGCCGCGTGCGGATTGAGTCGAAGTCCGGGTCCCGTTTGACGTGTTCGACATTGTCGAACCCGGCGCGAAATGCCCGGTTCAGGTAGAGCGCGGCGAGTGTGTCCTGCCTAAGCAGGCCGTAGCAGCAGGCGAGGTTGTAGATGTCGCCGGAGTTGGTGACGTCGTGCTCCAGAGCCGTCAGATAGAGCCGGGCGGCTTCGTTGTACCGGGCGGCCTGGTAGGCGGCGTTCGCTGCCCGGATGGTTGAATCGAGCGGGAAGCCGAGGAAGTCTCCGGCCCCGGGGTCAAGTTCGTTCATCGCGGGTTGAGCCCAGGTGACGGTCGCCAGTACGACGAGGACTAGTGCAGCCAGCAGTTTCATGGGGCAGCTTCCTTTGTCAGGTTAGACCTTTGCGTTCACGACCTCTTCGGCAATCCGGTCGAGTTCGGCTTCGTTGAACGGCGGCTTCATCCGGGTCTGCGCGAAGTCCTGCATCGCCAGGGTCTTGTCGAGCAGGTTCTCTTCGCCCTTGATGCTGGGAATCAGCAGCATGTGCAGGTGCGGGACGCGCTTGCCACGGATGAGCATCGTGACGTACTCGCAGTCGAAGGCGTGCTTGAGCTTGCGCGCGACGACGTAGCAGGTCTTGAGAAAGGGACCGGCGGTGCCGTCCTGCGGTTCGATGTCGGTGAACCACCGCACGTGCTTCTTCGGTATGACCAGACAATGGCCGCGGGAGATGGGGTAGAGGTCGAGGAATGCGAGCGTCTGCTCGTCCTCGTAGACCTTCCGTGCCGGGGCCTTGCCGGCGACAATCTGGCAGAAAGGACACTCGGGCATTACCAACTCCTCGGCTTGGCAATCACTTCGCGGACTTGGGTCTCGAAGAACTGGCGCGAGTGGGCGGGGCGCATGACGAGGGCCGTGTCCGCACCGGAGCCCGTGCCGGCAACGGCAATGACGTCCTTGCCGTGCGGAATGAGCCCGGCATCAAGCGCCATCACGGCAATCTCGACCGCGACCTTGGTACCTTCACCCAGCGTGCGATAGGTGAATGCTATCGTCTCGGCCGGTCCGAGGCCGCCGAACTTGAGCCGGATTGCCCGTTCGACGCCCCCGAACAGGTGCGTAGTTCTTAGGACAGGGATGCCGTACCCCGCCAGCCTGTTCTCAGCCGAGTCGGGCAGTTCATTCCGACCGAACTCCTTGAATCCGGCGTGGTGAGTGACACAGACCGCCTCGAAGTGGGGCGACAGCATCTTAGCGAGTTCCAGTGCCGTCCTGCCACTGGTGGAAGCGACAACGAAATGCTTGATCCGAAGCTCGCGGGCGCGCTCCAGCGCGGCCTTGAGTGTTGCCCGGGTTCGGGACGTTACACTGATCTTCTTCATTGGGTGACAGCTCCTTTCGATCCGCGGGCTGATGATACTGGCGTGCCCCGCCAGGGTCAAGCACAAGGGGCGGCACGAATGCCGCCCCTTGGTTCGATTGAGCCAGGTCTACTTGGCCGGCTCCCAGTAGAGGTCGAGGATGGTGTTGGTCGAGCCCTTGGTGCGGAAGCAGGCCCTCACCTTCATACCGATCTTCGCTTCGCCCTTCACAAGGTAGCCCTTCATGATCGTGGCAGCACCCGGTATTCTGACGTCTATCTGGTAGTAGGGGTAGGAGATTTCGATGCCGTGGCCCGGGTACTCGACGTGGGTGAAGGTGAAGATCTCGCCGATTACCGGGTTCTTCAGTTCTACCCACTTCATCCGCGTGAGGCAGTCCGGGCAGTCGGCCCGCGGCGGCAGCCAGAACCCGGTCTCGCAGCCCTTGGTCAGGCATTTGGTCGCCATCAGCTTGCCCTTCTTTAGCCCTTGGAAGAACGGGGAGAGCAGGCCATACGTGTGGTGGTGCATCAGTGTGCGCGGCCACTGGATGACCATCGCCGGGCTGGTCTTCTCGATGACCATTGGCACGCCGGTGAGGCGGACAGAGGAGGAGACCTTGGACACTGGACTATGGACTTTGGACTTCGGAGCGGGCTTGCGGGTCTTTGTGACCTTCTTGACGGTTTTCTTCGTCTTCTTCATTGCCGCCTCCTAGCCTTTTACTTCTTCCGGGTTCTCGAGGATACCGCAGGTGACGTGCGAGCCGACCCCGGCATGGGATATCCAGAGTGCACGGCGGCGCTTCTTGATCTGGAGCGACTTCCAGTCGGCCGGCTTCTGCTTGCCGAACCGGGTCCACATCTCTTGGTTGCCGTGGAACTTGTCGTACTTGCCTTGGAGTTGCCACAGGCACTCAACGCCCTGGAAGATGCCGGTCGCGCCGACGGCGTGCATCGTACCGAGCAGCCCGCCGGACAGGTTAGACGGGCAGCGACCGCCGTAGTAGGCGTCACCCGAAGTGATGTATTCTTCTTCCTTGCCGTAGGGGCGCAGGCCGATGTCGCCGTAGGTCTGGAGGTCGGAGATGGTGAAGGCGTCATGGAGCTCGACCAGGTCGAGGTCCTCCATGGGCTCATTGATTCCGGCCATCCGGTACGCCATGTACGCGGCGAACCGCGAGGCGAGGAAGCTCTGGAACCCGGGGTACGGTTCGTGGTACTTCTTCTCCATCCAGTCGTACATGCCCGGCCTTTCGTTGGGCAGGAGCGGGACTTCCATGTTGCGGCGGTCGGCCACGCGCAGCGTGTGGGTCCCGCCGGCAATCTGGAGCCTCATCGGGTGGTCGGAGAGCTTGTACGCGGTTTCTTCGTCGCAGAGCAGCATCGCGGCCGAGCCTGCCGACATCACGCAGCATTCCAGCATCCGCAGCGGGTCGCAGACCATGCGTCCGTTCAGCACTTCCTCGACGGTGTGCTTGCCCGGATTCTGGGCGAACGGCGAGGAGCAGGCATAGCCGCGGTTCTTGACCGCGATGGCGGCGCGGACTTCCTCTTTGACGTTGAAGAGGTGGGCGAAGCGCCGGGCCATCGGCGCGTAGTAGGCTGCGTACATGCGCGCCATGCGCGTCTCAAAGTCCTTGCAGGCCGCGGTTGAGATATAGAAGTTGCCGGTGCGGGTGTCGACTTCGTCCATCCGTTCCCAGCCGAGGACCAGCGTGCAGTTGGAGTAGCCGGACGCGATCGTGTTGGCGCCGATCAGGGTAGTGTAGCCGCCGGTAGCGCCGCCGGTCTTGACACCGACGTTGGGCAGCGGGTCGAGCCCGAGATAATCGTGGACCTTGGCCTCGCACAGGAGCTGGTCCTGGAAGTGGTCGGCGAACTCGCCGTAGCAGGCCATGTTGATGAGGCCCTTCACTTCCAGCGGAGACATCTTGAGGTCATTCTCTTCGAGCATCATCCTGAAGGCCATCATCGTCAGCTCTTCTAGCTTGTACTCGGGGTAGTGCTTGCGGTAGTCGGTGGTGCCGGCCGCAACCACGTACACCGGTCGCTGGAACTTGGGAACGCGGAGGTTCCCGGGTTTGAACTTTATCATCGACTTCCTCCTGAGGTCTGCTGCGCCTGACCGGCGCAGCCGGGTTAATAACTCGGTTAGCCTGCCGTGAGCCGTTGCCGGACGTCTGTTCCAGCAATGCGGGATAATAAGGGAAAGCGACCTCAAGTCAAGAAATTGGGCGGCCGCGGTGACTGTCTGGCCACTGCCGACACGGTCTCGACCGCCCGGCTGACGGCCGGGCGCCAGGGCACGACCGTCTTGAACTTCGGGGCGCGGCTTGTCCGCGCCCCTGCTCTTGTGGACCGAAGTCGCTCTTCTGGCCTCGATCGTCATTCGGGTCTGATTGGGAATAGGCGCTTGGGGATTGGGGTTTGTTGTCCTTGACAACTCGCTACGTGCGACTACTCTGTCCTGAAGAGTAGCATCCATGGTCAAAGCCTCTGAACTCAGGAACGGCATGTGCATCCGGCTCAACGGTGAGCTCTACAAGGCCGTGTTGGCGGAGATGAAGGTCGGTACGGCCAAGCTGCCGAGTTCGGTCCACGTGCGGCTGCGCAACCTCCAGACCGGGACCCAGACCGAGCAGCGCCTGCACCCCGAGGCCAAGGTCGAGGACGCCATGGTCGAGACCGTCAACCTCACCTACAGCTACCGGGACGGCGACACGCTGTACTTCATGCACCCGACGACATTTGAGCAGGTTGCAGTTCCCCGGCAGATGGTCGGTTCGTTTGAGAAGTTCATCGCTGACGGGAGCCAGCTCAAGGTAGAGTTCTATGACGAGCAGCCGATTGACGCGATAATCCCGCCGACCGTCGATGTGACGATTGC
>CAYOCZ010000063.1:9979-11939 GCA_964402475.1 uncultured bacterium
ATGACGAGCAGCCGATTGACGCGATAATCCCGCCGACCGTCGATGTGACGATTGCTTCGACCGGGCCCGCGCTGCACGGTGACAACGACTCCGCGCCCAAGCCGGCCACGCTTGAGAACGGGATGGAGGTCCATGTCCCGCAGTTCATCAAGACCGCTGACCGCATCAAGATCGACGTGGCCTCCGGCCGCTACATAGAACGTTTGCACTAGGGCGCAAGCCGTCCTTCACCCGCGTACGGAAGAATGTGGTCCGTCACCAGACCACAAGGCCACGGGAGCGCCAGAGAGCGATCTGCTACTTTGGTCTGCAGACCGAGGCCGAGTCGCCCCAACGCTCTGGTGGGGTTTCGTGTTGCCGTTCGCTTCAGCTTCGCCGCGGGCACGAGCCTTCCCGAGTGACTTGCTCGGATTTGTGCCCGCCGTATACTTCACCACGGCCGACGAGGTCGTGATTGCCCGCTAAGGAGACATCATGTACCGACTGTTGATACTCACCCTCGTGTGCTTTTTGACAGCGGGGCTCGCCCAGGACCGGTCCGCGACGCTCATGGAGGCAAAGCTGTACGTCAACGACGCCCATGACCTCGACCGGCTCAGCAGCCTTGCTGGGGACCTCTACATCTGCTCCCGGGGCGCAGACGATAACGGTACGTACCTGCTTCTGGTCACCAGTGAGCAGGAGTTAGCCCGCATCCGAGACTGCGGGTTTAAGACTGCGGTGGCCTGGGCGAACCTGGATGACAAGTTCCGGCTGCTGACTGGCGTGGACCCGAAGGACGCGGGTCGATTACAGGACTTCGGGTACTACCTTACGTTCTGGGAGGTCCAAGACACGCTGACCGCCCTCGCGGCCAACTACCCGGACATCTGCAGCCTGTACAGCATGGGCCAGAGCCATCTCGGCAAGGAAATGTACGTCCTCAAGATATCGGACAACCCCCGCGTGGTGGAAGGCGAACCCGCCTGCTACTTCACCGGCGCGACACACGGCAGCGAGCCGATTGGCACGTCGCTCATCATCGAGTTCGCCCGTCAGTGCCTCGCGGGATACGGCTCCGACGCGTATGTGACCTGGCTGGTGGACAATCGCGAGATCTACCTCGTACCGACTATCAACCCAGATGCTTCGGTCTGGTGTTCGGATTCGGGCGGGGCTGGCGCCTACTGGCACAAGAACCGCCGGCAGGTCGTGCCCCCCCCACATTGGTGTGGACCTTGCGCGCAATCACGGCTACCGGTGGGGCTGCGACAACGTCGGTTCCTCACCCAATCCCAACAACCAGGCCTACCGCGGTCCGAACGCCTGGAGTGAACCGGAAACCCAGAACATCCTCGCCTTCCAATCCGCGCATCAATTCCGCACAATCCAGAACTTCCACAGCTTCGGCGGGTACAACGCCTACCCGTGGACATGGACCCGCAACCCGCCGCCCGAGCAGGCGCTGCTGCAGGAAGTTGTGGACACGTTCCAAATGTACAACGGCTACGCCGACTCACTGACCGGCCAAGGGTCCATCGTGCTCTATTACGCCAACGGGACCCAGCTTGACTGGGAGTTCGCGGACACTGCGGGCAAGTTCGTCAGCTACTCGTTCGTCATCGAGGCGGACACGTGGTTCTACGCCTGCTGGAACGACTCCGCACTCCTGCGGAAGGAATGCGACTCGAACGTCCCGACCCTTTTCTACCTGGCGCGGATTGCGGGCGTGTATTTCGACCCGGTGGCAAGTACGATCAACGACACCGTTCTCGGCAACGCGACGGGCCGGCTCGATCCGGGTGAGACCTCGCGCATCTGGTTCACCATCCGGAATCGGGCCATACACCCGCTTGACTCGGCCTACGGCGTCACGGCCAAGCTGGTGTCGCTCGATACGCTCGTTACGGTGTTAGACTCGGTTAAGTCGTTCCCGGGAGTCCAACGCCGGAGCGACGTCGACAACCGGGCCGGCCAATTC
>CAYOCZ010000064.1:0-11917 GCA_964402475.1 uncultured bacterium
CCGCTGCGGCCGGTTTCATGCCCTGCGAAACTGCCTTGCGCAACGTGGCATCGAGGTACCCGCGATGCAGCAGTTCTTCGGGGTGCTTGTCGTCCGTGACAAAGCAGCATCGGCGCATGTTCAGGTCGTTCACTACCGGCAGCAGCCCGGTCATGTTCTTCGCCGCCGAGCCTTCACGCACCATCACCCTCATGCCGGCGCCGAGCTTCTCGAGCGCCTCGTGCGGCCCGATACATTCGTGGTCGCTGCCGACGCCGGCCGCGACATATGCCTGCAGGAGCTGGCCGACTACGCCCGGCGCGTGCCCGTCAATCGGCTTGCCGGCGTCCTTCGCCGCCAGCAGCTTGGCCAGCACTTCTTTGTCCCCGTGAACCACTCCCGGGTAGTTCATCATCTCGGCGAGACCGATGACGCGGGGCAGTTTCAGCAGTCCGGCCGTGTCCTTGGCCGAGATGGTTGCGCCGGAGGTCTCCATGTTCGTAGACGGCACGCACGAAGGCGCCATCAGCAACACCTCCAGCGGAAGTCCTTCGCTGGCTTTCAGCATGTACTTCACACCGGCCACCCCAAGCACGTTCGCAATCTCGTGCGGGTCAGCGACTACGGTCGTCGTGCCGTGAATCAGGGCCAGTCGCGCGAATTCTCGCACGGGCAAAAGTGAACTCTCGATGTGGATGTGGCCGTCAATGAACCCGGGAAGGACGTACTGCCCGGCGAGGTCATAGCACTCAAGCGCTTTCGCGTACTCCGGCCCGACCCCGGCGATTCTGCCGTCTTTGACGGCGACGTTGACGCGACCCACCTGGCCGGTGAATACGTTGACCACCTGGCCGTTCGCAAGGACCAGGTCCGCCGGCTCATCGCCCCGCGCCACGGCCAGCAAGCGGTCGATGCTCGCTTCGGCCTTCGAACTTCGACCTTCGGACTTCCTTGGCTTTCTACCGTCAGCCTTCATCTTTCATCCTTTCGCCTGCGGCTCCTCGATGTAGCCGACATACGACAGGTTGCGGAACCGCTCGGCAAAATCCACTCCATACCCGACCACGAACTTGTTCGGTATCTTGAAACCGACATAATCGGCCTCGATGCCAGTGCGGCGGCGGTGGGGCTTGTCCATCAGGGCTACGACCTTCAGGCTCCGCGGCTTCCTCCGCTTCAGGTTGTCTACGATGTATTTGAGGGTCAGACCGGAGTCCATGATGTCCTCAACTACGAGGACGTCGTGGTCTTCAAGCGGGGAATTTAGGTCCAGGACCATCCTGACCACGCCCGTGCTGTTGGTGCCCGCTCCATAGCTCGATGCCATGATGAAATCGACAGTGACCGGGACTGTCAGCAGACGGACAAGGTCGGCGAGGAAGACCCAGGAACCCTTGAGGATGCCGACGACCAGCAACTCACGGCCTGCGTACTCGGCCGAAATCTGGTCGGCCAGCTCGCGCACACGCCTAGCGACTTGCTCTTCGGTAAGCAGGACTGCCGGAGTCAGCTTTGTCGGCTCAGTCATGATGGTCAGGAACCGGATTCACCCCAAAGAGACCTGGACACGAAGAGGGCTCCGCTCCGGACTTGGTGCCTTTATGCCTTGGTGGTTCATTCCGATTCGCGTCTCGGGAATCTCTCGCGAAGGGAAGTCGGGGCGACTGGATTTGAACCAGCGACCTCTTGGTCCCGAACCAAGCGCGCTAACCGGCTGCGCTACGCCCCGAAACAACCGTTCCAAGCGACGGGAAGGACATTGGACGCTCGAACGCGCCATACTATAGGTCAAAACGCGCTGCAGTCAACATGTTCCAGTCCCTAGTCCCTGGTCCCTAGTCCCTCGCCACCGCGGACGAACGGCACGAATGCGACGCCCATCAGGTGCCGCTGGACCAGCTTCTTGCCGTGCTTGGTCCCCACGACCAGAACCTGCGAGCCTGCCGGTCCCACGGGCACGACCATCTTTCCACCGTTGGCCATCTGGTCGATCAACGGGTGGGGCATGGTATCGGCAGCGGCAGTCACAATGACACGGTCATAGCGAGCGAACTCCGGCCAGCCACCGTGGCCGTCACCGATGCGGAAACGGACGTTGCGGATGTCCAGCCGCAACAATGCGAGCCGCGCCTGAACCGAGAGAGCCTTGATTATCTCCACGGTGTAGACCATCTTGGCGAGAGTAGCCAGAATCGCCGTCTGGTATCCTGAGCCGGTCCCGATTTCCAGCACCTTGCTCTCCGGCGTCAACTCCAGCGCCTCGGTCATCGCGGCGACGATGTATGGCTGGGAAACCGTCTGGCCTTCGGCCAGAGGAAGTGGATGGTCCTCGTGCGCGTGGTGCCACTGGCCTTCAGGCACGAAGCGATGCCGGGGTATCGCAGCCATCGCCGCAAGCACCCTTGGGTCACGAACGCCCCGCGCCGCAATCTGCTCCTCGACCATTCGCCGCCGGGCTTGAACGTAGTTATCCACTAGCCCAATTGTCAATTGCCGACCGCCACTTGTCAATCATCGCGTCAGCCTGCCGGCTCCGAAAGGCGCGGCACATCCGCCACAGCCAGGTAGATGCCGGCACAGATGACCGCTCCACCGATGGCCTCATACCAGGTCGGTGCCTGCCGCAGAATCAACCACGCCAGGATGGTCGCTCCGACCGGTTCTCCAAGCACTGCCATTGCCACAGTCGGCGCCGGGACATACCGGAGCGCCCAGTTGAAGCTGGTGTGACCCAAGAGCTGGGGACCCAATCCCAACAGCCCAATGAACAGGTAGGCCTGCCATCTGTGACCCAGGAAAGACTGCCCGGTCACAAGCATCACGGCCAACAGCAACAGCGCGGCGACCCCGTAGACAACGTATATGTAGGAAAGCAACGACAGCCTCGGCCGAGCCCGGCGCCCTGCCATGAGATAGCCGGCTGCGCAGGCGGCGCCGCCCAAAGCCAGCAGGTTGCCTGAGGTCACGGCACTCGATGCTAGTTGCGGCCCGGCAATTACTGCCGCGCCAATTATTCCGAGTACCACGGCCAGAGAGATTCGCCACGAGACTTTCTCGTGCAGAAACAGCGGCGAGAGCGCGGCGGCGAATATCGGGTTCATGGCCACAAGCACCACGGAACTCGCGACCGAGGTACGGTTGAGCGACTCAATCCAAAGCGCGAAGTGGACGGCGAGCAGAACGCCGGAGAGCAGCACCGGCCATACTGATATCCCCCTGAACTCGGCCCGGCGGTCGGGAAAATGTGCCCAGAAGAACGGCGTCAGGACAAGCGTCGCAACGGCCATGCGACCGGCGGCAATAACGATGCTTGGCGCGGGTGTGACCCTGATAATCACCGAGGCGAACGAAAGCACCACAACCCCGGCGCCAAGACCGGCTAAGACCCGCGGACGCGACACTGCCATCGCTAGACTCTTGCCGCAAAAGCGCGGCTGTCAAGCAAGACCGCTTGACCGTTGGGCCATGTCGCCTATACTCGCAGTGATGCTTCGCGCCACGGCGATGCTGGCCGGGTTCGCGGTCGGCAGTGCGCTCGGGTTTCTCGGACCGTCGAGAACCGGCTTCACTTTCATGAAGATCGGCATCGGCGCACGTCCGGTCGGGATGGGCGGCGCGTACACCGCGGTTGCCGACGACGCAAATGCCTTGTTCTGGAACCCGGCCGGACTGGCGCTCAACCCGACATTCAGCGGCAGCGTGACCATGATGAAGCTGCTGCAGTCAGTCTCGTACGCGTCAGCGGGACTGGTTGCCCCCGTGGGCCGGCGACTCGCGGTCGGGTGCGCCGGAGGCTTTCTGAGCGCTTCCGACATCAGGCGTGACAAACTGGGACAGGAGTTGGGCACGTTCGGCCTGTCGGATCTCGTCGTCGGCCCCGGCGTTGCCTGGCAGCCGCTGTCTGGCCTTGGGTTCGGTCTTGGAGCGAGGTACGTCTACAGCCGGATTGACTCGTTTCACGCCTCTGCCTTCTCGGTTGACGGCGGTGCCATCTATGAGCCAGTGAAGTACATCACGGTTGGCGCCAGCCTGCTTCACCTCGGGACGCCGCGCAGGTTCATCTCCGAATGGGAATACCCGCCGGTCAATCTGCGTGCCGGCGTCGCGGCGAAGATACCCTTGGCCGGCAATCGCCTCATCCTGAGTTCTGACCTCTCGGTGTACCCGGACTACGGCCCGGTTCTATCGGCCGGCGCGGAGTTCTACGTCCCCCTGTCCGGCAGTTCAGCCGGACAAGCACTCTACGCTCGCGGCGGGTACCAGTCAGGTTCTCACCTCGGGACGTGGTCGGGATTCTCGCTCGGAATCGGCTACGAGTACGAACTCGCCAAGGACCTCTTCTTCGGCCTGGACGTAGTGTATCTGTCCTACGGGCTGTTGGGCGATTCCGAACGGGCGTCGATCGGCCTGCGCTACTCGCCCGGAAACGCCAGCCGAGTGAAGAAGCGCTGAATCACCGGCCGCTCGCCCCTGAAATGCAGAGTCACTGCCCCGTCGACGCGCGTATTGACGTAGACGACCTCGGTCCCATCAAACCGCTGCTCCAGTCTCGCCGGAGTCGGATACCGACCCATGACCAGAACGTAGCCCGGTCGCACCCGCTCGTACAGGCTCGGCTGGTTGCCCTTCAGGCTGCCATGGTGCGGGGACTTCAGCAGGTCGGCACGCAGGTCTCCACCCGCAAGCAACTCCGGGTTGTCGAGGTCGCCGGTTAGGAGCATCCTGAACCCTGCGTGTGTCACGGACGCGACCAGCGATATGTCATTTGTGCGGGCAGCGCCGGTGAGGAAACGCGCCCTGGTCGCATCGTCGGGCCAGAGAAAGTCGACCTGGAATCCGGACCCAGTCAGCTGTGCTCCCTTCCCAACCACGACCACCTCGGTTCCTCTGGCGCGCAGCCGAGTCAGCAGACTCTGGTAGTCCGGGTCCTGGCTCTCAGTCGTCGGCACCAGCAGTTGCCGCACCCGGAAGCGCCGCGGCAGGTCCAGCAGCCCGCCGTAGTGGTCGTTATCAGGATGAGTCACCACGACAGCATCCAGTTGGTGGATACCGCGACTGCGCAGATAGTCGCGCAATACCCCGGTGCCGTTGACGCCTGCGTCGACGAGAATCCTGCGGCCAAGGCTGTCTTCCAGAAGGATTGCGTCTCCCTGCCTCGGGTCAAGGAACGTCGCCGAGTTGCCGGGCTTTCTCAGGACTCCCTGCCACGTCAATATGCTAAGCCCCGCCAGTAACAGCGCCGCAAAGCCGGTGCGAACGCGACTTCGGTTGAGCTTCAGCGCGAGCAGGCCGAGCAGGTAGGCCCAACCGACCCAGAGCCAGGGCAGGCGACCGGGTTCCCATATCGCCCAATCCAGCCTGCCCATGAACACGGTCAGCTTCAGCAGCACGAACAACACGAGCCATAGTGACTGGGCAAAGACCGAAGCCAGCCAGTGGCTCACCAGATTCGCCAGGAGAACAACGATGCCGAGCGGCATCGCCAGGCCAACCAGCGGCACGACGACGGTACTTGTCACGAATGCCATGGGCTGGACCCGACTGAAGTGGTGTAGGAGCAGCGGAGCGGTCGCGACCGTCGCCGCGAACGACACTATCATCGGCGGCAGTACCCAGCGACTCAGCCATCTGACGCGAACGGCCTTTCTGGCCAGCAACTCGGCGGGACCGACAGCAAGTGCGATGCCCAGCGTGGCGGCAAACGAAAGCTGCGCCCCGATGTCAAACAGCATTGACGGGTCGATGAACAGCAGCAAGATACCCGCGACGCAGAGGGTAGCCACCGGCGAAACCCGCCGCTGGGTCGGTGCGCTGAGCAGCACCGCGCAGGCCATCAGCCCCGCGCGCATCGGCGCCGCCGACCAACCGACAAGCAGCACGTAGAAACCCACCCCGACGACCCCGGCCCAGAACCTCCACCAGCCACGTACGCCCAGCACTGAAAGCAAGACCCAGAGGACTCCGACAACGATACTGACGTTCATGCCTGAAACAGCAAGTATGTGCAGGAGACCCGCGTCCCGGAAAGCCTCCTGAACGTCCTTGGGCAGGCCCTGGCTCCCGCCGAGCAGCAAGCCGACGAGCAGCGACCCCTCGTCCCCCGGCAGCACTCGGTCGATAACGCCGAAGATGTACGTACGAACAGGTGTGACCAGCCGGCCAACGACGAACGATCCCTTGCCTCGAGCCAGAACGGTGACATCGCGGGCCGATGCGCTCGCGCTGCCCACGAATCCCCGAGTGGCGAGAACGAAGTTGAAGTCGGGTACACCCGGGTTGCGCGGGCTGTCCAGCGGCTCGATGTGACTGCGAACCGCCACCACATCGCCGGGCCGGAGCACGGGCGCGTTGTCCCTGAGCCAGACTGTGACCTTCCCTCTTAGCGGTGCCGACAGAGACACGTCTGCGCGGCGCGCAGCGCCCACCGCAGATCCGGACTCAACCGTCCCCTCAAATCGCTCAACCGCATATGACCGCGGGTCCACCGGTTCCGGTGTCCGGACCTGGGCATAGACAAAGGCAGCGGCGGCGATTGCCAGATACAGTGACCATCCGCGGCTTGCCCGTGTCAGGGCGACCGCCGCTGTCACAATAGCAATGACCAGCCAGATCGGAACTGACATCAGCCGGCCCAAGGCGATGCCCGCAGCCGCTGCAACCAGAACCCTCGCTGCTGCATGACGCATCCCCGGCTCGGCACGGCCGGCGGATGTTCCGACGAGGCTCACTGAGCAGGAGAGTAGACGCCAGTCCACATCTGTCAAGCAGAACGGAAACCTCCGACGAAGCACGGTCGTAGTGGTGGACACGAGGTACGCATCTTCCCGGTTTGACACACGGCGAGAGGGCAGCTAGAATGAATGCATCAGCCTGATGAGCGTGGTCGTAGGTTTACTGGTCCTGCTCAGTGCTGGCCCAATCGGGTTCAGTACTGGGGCGCTCGCAGTCCCCGCCAACCTTCCAGCCACGCTGACGTCATTCGAGTGGCAGGCCATCACTTCGCCACAGTACGCTGGAGAATCTATCGGCGTCGTGATCCTCGCCAAGGACGAGAACGGCAACAGCTATCCATTCAATGGCACGGCGCTTCTCTCCACCACCCTCGGAGACCCCTTTGTGTACCCTGCCTACGTGGAGTTCAGTAACGGCGTCTGTAATAAGAAAGTTATCGTGACCATTGCAGAGAGCCTTGCACTGCGATGTTCAAAGGACACGGCATCAGGGACAAGCGACGTTTTCGAGGTACTTCCGGGCG
This sequence comes from uncultured bacterium, assembly GCA_964402475.1. GTDB lineage: Bacteria > Hydrothermota > Tepidihabitantia > Tepidihabitantales > Tepidihabitantaceae > UBA2258. The sequence continues at coordinate 7,235 of CAYOCZ010000064.1, forward strand.
TGTCGAATCGGCTGATGGTAATTCTGCCCGGGGAGCAACTCGCACCCGGGGTACCAGGGGGCCACGCCGGGTATCCCGACGACCAGACTGCGGGCGACACGTTTTCTTTCCAGGTCTACCTGACCGACGAGTGGTTCAACCAGATAAACCAGCGCGACGACAGTGTCTATTTGAGTTCGGATGACAGGTTCGGGCAACTGCCGGCCGGTGGCCTGTTGTCGAACGGAGCTGGTTCCTTCACTGGAGTCCTGCGCGCTGCCGGTCCACGTCACATCTTCGCGAGGCTGGTGAAGTCACTCCGTACTGACACGTCGTCCGCGGTGAACGTCATCCCGGGGCCGTACAGGTATATGTTGCTCGTCGCGCCCGGTGAGATCCTGATGCCCGGTGACACAGCACCGCTGGAATACCTGCCGGGCAAGGGGGGCTCGCCAGACCCGCAATACCTGCGGCAGCCCTTCAGCGTCACCGTTTACGCATGCGACTCGTTCTGGAATCCACGAGCCGGACCGGGAGATACCATCAGTTTACTTTCGGGCAAGGCAGGCTTCTGCACGCCTGCTTTGGCCGAGCTCGATGATTCAGTCCGGTTCTCTTTTCAGTTTGACCTGCGCGGGGAAAACCGCCCGCTATGGGTACGAGACAGCATGACTGGAGCCGAATCGTACATCACGTATCTGAACGTCCGCGCTCGCGGCGCGAGGCTTGAAATCATAGCGCCAGATACCGTTCGTTCCGGCGAAACTGCACAGGTCGTAATACTAGTCCGTGACGTTAACGGAGACCCGATACCAGCAGCGCTGGTCCAGACGTCTGTGGTCGAAGGCAGCGGAACGATGCTCGAGCCGGCGCTGCTCACCGATACCATCGGGTATACCACCGCCCACTTCGTGTGCACGCCCAGCCCTGCATCCGAGCAGGATTCTGTCAGGATAACCTCGGGCAACGCTGAAACAGTCATCGGCATCTTTGTAAAACACCTTTCCGACAGCCTGTTCGCCTTCCCTAACCCATTCGGGTCCATCAACCAGGACCGAACGCTGATCTTCTACACCCTACGGAGAGCAGTGTCGGTCAAGGTGAGAATCTACGACCCATTCGGCAACGAAGTCTGGTCCCGGCGTTTTCGTCAGAACGAGCAGGGCGGGAAGTCCGGCGACAATGTCATCTACTGGGACGGTACGAACAATCAAGGCCATCGCGTTGCCAGCGGTATCTATGTGCTCCAAGTTGTGGGATCACTCCATACCGGCATTGATTTCAAAGGCGCCTACCGCATCGGAGTTATCTGGTGAGAAGAACTCTGCTGGCCGCCGCGCTGCTGGTCGTTGCCTGCTCGATGGCACTGGGCGAAGGTGGTGTGCCGGGCGCGTTCCTGAACTACGCTATAGCTCCTCGCAGCCTGGGAATGGGCAAAGCCTTCACGGCGATTGCCGACGACGTCCAGGCGTGCTATTTTAACCCGGCCGGGCTCTTCCAGATCAATGCCCAGGAAGTGCTGGTGGCGCACTCCCAACTCTACGGTGCGCGCCTCGAATACGTCGGCTATGCTATGCCCACCAAGGAAGCCGGGACATTCGGCATTTCGCTGATCAACTACGGCTCTGAAGGCATCGATTCGAGGACTCCCGAGAACTACCAGTACGAAGGATACGTTTTCGCCGAGAATGCGCTCATTGCCGCGTATGCCTACAATCCGTGGCCATCCCTTGGAATCGGTGGCAGCATCAAACTGATTACGAAGAACATCGCCGAGTATTCCGATGTGAGCGTCGGTGCCGACGTCGCGGCCCTGTTCAAGCTCCCGCGGCCGTTCAGCTTCGGCCTGGTCGTCCAGAACCTGGTCCAGCCGGTCATCAAGCTTGCGAACATCCGTGAGTACTACCCCCGCACGCTGCGGGCAGGCGCCGCGGCCCGGCTGCTCGACGACCGGGTGCGGCTTGATGCGGACCTGGTCGTGACCAACTTCGCCAACAACTCCCGCCGCAGCGTGACGCCTCACGGCGGGATCGAGTTTGAAGTAGTGCCCGACATGCTCGTCCCCCGCGTCGGCCTCGACGCCAATGAGATCAGCCTCGGCCTGGGCGTACACAAGGTCTGGGGCAAGATGAGTCTGGGCGTCGACTACGCGTTCCTGTTGCACTATCAGTCCGGATACACGCTCGCCCCGACCCACAAAGTCGGGGTGTTTCTGGACTTCGCCGGGTACCGCGTCTGGATTGACGCGCAACCGGCCGTGTTCAAGCCGACCCCCGAAGACAAGCACAACGTGCTCTGGATGGACGTGCGGCTGATGGCGCGGGCGAGCGCCAAACGCTGGCAGATCCTGGTCAAGAACCAGTACGGCGAAGTGGTGCGCACGTTCAGCGGCTGGGATGCTCCACCGCTGCGCATGACCTGGGACGGGCTCGACGACGTCGGTCGTCTGGTCGCCGACGGGAACTACTCCTACAGCATCGTGGTTGTAGATCAGCGCAACCGCCCGCTCTCGTTCTCGGGCTCGCTCACGCACATCCGCACCAGCGGTCCCTCGGGTCGGCTCGAGATTCGGCCGCAGAACCAGTAGGTGACGATGGTTTCGGTTCTGCTTGCCCTCCTGCTCGCGGCCCCTTTGTCGCCGGAGCAGTCGCGCCAACTCGCGGAGCACTACAATGCGGCTCAGACAGCGATCGGACAACGCGACTACGCGAAGGCCGGCGCAGCCCTGAACACGCTTGTCCGTAACTTCGGCTCAAGCGAGTTCGGTGACGAACTGCGTTACGCTTTGGCTGAGACGTACTTCAACCTCGGCCAGTACGACCGCGCTGCCGACATGTTCGGCCAGCTGCTCGATAAACCGCACAACTCGTACATCAGACCCGAGGCGATGTATGGGATCGCGATTTCCGAAATGATGCGGGGCAACTTCAAGCAGGCGCAACTCACGCTCGAGAAGCTGTCGAAGCAGCAGGGCTATGATACGGATAACCGCACCAGTTTCGCACTGGGCGTGCTGCATTACTTCTTGAAGGACTACGACCAGGCGATCGAAAAGCTCAATGGCCTGGAGATGCCGGAGGCGAGGTTCTTCCTGGGCAAAGCCTATGCGATGACCGGTCGGCCCTTGCCCGCCCTGCTCAAGTTCAAGGAAGTCACCGACGAGGTACCGAACACGTCGCTGGCCACGATGGCCCATTTCGCCGCCGGCCAGGCGTTGTTCGACAACCGCGACTACGATGGCGCGCAGGCCAAGTTTCAGTTCTTCGTGGACAACTTCGCCTACTCGCCGTTGGCTGATTATGCCAGGTACTTCCTCGGATGCGCCCTGATCACAAAGAAGCAGTACGTGTCGGCAATCGAGAACCTCACGCCGTTGACACGGCACGCTAACAACCTGCTGGCCGCGCACGCCAACTACTTCATCGGCTATGCGGACTTGGCGCTCGGCCAGGCCCACCCTGCGGTCGAGCGGTTCCAGCGCATCCGGGCCAACTACTCGCGCACGCGGGTCGCCAGCTACGCCAACCTTCAACTCTCGCGGGCGGTTCTTGCCACCACCGACACGGCCCAGGCCCTACTTGCCACGAGCCAGTTGGCAACGATGTTCAAAACCGGCGACCTCTCGGGCATCGGCAACTACATGTCCGGAGTCATCTACCACCAACTCGGCGAACATGACAATGCCGCGCGGCAGTTCGAGACAATTCTCGTGAGCCACGCCGGGACGGCCCTGCGCGAACCCGCGTGCGCGCTGTTGCTCCTGACGCTCAACAACCTGGGGCAGTACGAGAAGGTCATGGCGCTGGGTACGAAGTATGTCGCGGACTACCCCACCGACACGACCGAGTGGCGCGCCAAGACACTTCACTTTCTTGCTGATGGATTCTACTATGACCACAAGTACAACGCGGCTGACGACTTCTACCAGCAGGCATACGCCCATCCGGCGGCTTCCGATATCGCCGTCTACGCACGACTCGGCCGCTGCTACAGCCTGTATCACCTTGGCCGACTGGACGAAGCCGTGCGGGGCTTCAAGGGATTGCTCAACGCACGCCTCGCCGATACGCTTTTCACCATCAGCGCCTATCTCGGCTACGGATACTCGCTCTTCAACCAGAAGGAGTACTTGAAGGCGCTCGACGTATTCGAACCCCTGTACAAGACCTTCCCGGACCGGGAACTGGCCGCGGTACCGGCCTACTTCTATGCCGGCTACAGTTACTATCAACTCGGCTACTACGGACAGTCGGTCGACGCCTGGAGCGAGCTCATCGACAAGTTCCCGGCCGACAGCGTGAAGACGCCGGAGGCGGCTTTCCGCAGCGGCGACACCTACTTCAAGGCGCTGGAATACGACAAGGCGATCGGCGTGTTCAACTTCGTCATCGAGCGCTATCCGTTCTCCGAGTTCGGCCCGCCGTCGCAGGCGCTGATTGCACAGTCTTTCTACAATCGCAAGCAGTACCTCGACGCGGTTCGTGAGTACCGGAAGTTCCTTGACCTCTATCCCGGAGACGCGCAGGTCCCCAGCGTCCGCAAGAGCCTCGAAACCAGCTACTACCTTGCCGGCCAGGAAGACTCCGTGGTAATGGAGGACTTTCTCAGGCGTTTCCCACAGTCGGAGATGGCAGCCGAGGGCCAGTACAACAAGGGCAAGTCCCTCTTCGACGCGGGCGCCCACGAGCAGGCCATCGCCGAACT
>CAYOCZ010000065.1:0-11846 GCA_964402475.1 uncultured bacterium
CGGAACCGGGCGTCCCCGACCGTACCGGTCAGCAAGGTGAAGTAGAGAATGGGCAGGAGCAGCCAGAACAGGCCGCGGGTTCGGCGCAGGAACAGGCTCGCGATTCCGAACCAGATGAGGATGAGGTTGAACAGTGCCGCGCAGGCAAGCACTACGAGTATGAACCGCGGGGCTCCGCCCACGCGCACTCGCCAGGCAGTGGTGAATGCCTGTTTGACTTTGCCTTTGACCAGCAGCGCAAGGGACGACTGGAGCAGGTTCGCGCTGCCGGGCGCAGGCGATGACCCGGCGTGGATCAGCAGCGGGCCAACGCTGATGGGATTCAGGAAGTCGGCAAAGACCCCGAACAGCCAGACCGGGGCGGCAAGCGCAGGTCTTCGTAAGAAGTGCGGCCGGGCCACGGCAGCCAGTTTCTGCCACATCGTTCCCTCATCAGTGGTGTCGATTGGTCCGAACCTTGCCTGTGCTTCAGCCATCATTGAATCGCGGGCCTGAGGAATGGTGATGCTCTTCTCCGAAGCCAGCACGGTCGCGGCGTCGTACAGGTAGATATTGTGCTCCGAGGCGGTCGAGATGATGTGGCGGCCAGTCTTCTGGCCGTTGCGGATGACCCAGGGAGCGACGACGATCGAGGAGCAGGCGAGGAGGATACAGGAATTCCTAATTCCTAATTCCCAATTCCCAAGGAAGACGGGGACTGTTCCGCGCCGCTCGTTCCCACGGTGCCCCGGGCACGTCGGACGCAGGCGCTCTGAGGGACTGTCACCAGTTTTCCTGACGCCGAGCCAGAGCACGTAGAGCGCGAGGAGAAGCGGGAAGAAGGTGGCGATAGGACGGGTAAGGATGAGTAGGCCGGAGCAGACGCCGGTTCCGATGAGGTCCCGTGTCCTGCCGGTCAGGCGATAGCGGTTGAGGAGGAGCACACAGACCAGCAGCAGCGGCATGAACAGGGCCTCAGAAATCATCTTGGACGAGAGAAAAGCGAGATTAGGGCTGAGCGCGACAAAGAGGGCAGCAAGTCCTGCAGACGTGGGCGCAAGCCCAAGCTCAAGCGCAAGCCTCCACGTAAGCCAGATGCAGGCAAGCGAAAGCAGCAGCTGTAGCACGAGGGGCCAGACCAGCGATGGGCCGAAGAGGGCAAATGGGATAGCGACCAGCAGCGGGTAACCGGGAGTGCGGAAGAGTTCGGGGCGGAACGGCGGCACGGTGTCGCGGGTGAAGGTGTGAGAGCTGACGAGGTTGCGGGCGAGGGCGATGTACTCGCGACTGTCACCGATTGAGGCGACCGCTTTGGTCGCGAGCGGGACCCGCGGCAGAATGATGAATACGAGACGAGTCAGGACCGTCAGCAGCAGGGCCGCGGCGAGCAGGCGGCTAGCTGATCTCATACCACGGCCGGCGCACGCGGTTGCGCACGAGCAGGCCGAGTAACAGGCCGGACGCGAACCCGCCGATGTGCGCGAAGTAGGCCACGCCGCCCGTGCCCGGAACCGATCCACAACCGTTAAGAACCTGGATCAGTATCCAGAAACCGAGTAGAAGCGGGGCCGGCAGGTAGATGAGACGGATGAAGAAGAATATCGGAATCAGGGTTAGGACCCGGGCGCGCGGGAATAGGACAAGGTAGGCGCCCATCACGCCCGATATGGCGCCCGAGGCACCGATGGTCGGGACCGTTGAGCCGGGCATAAGCGCGATTTGCAGCAGGCTGCCGGCTGCACCCGTGAACAGGTACACGACGAAGAACCAAGAGTGGCCGAACGCGTCCTCGACGTTGTCGCCGAATATCCAGAGGTAGAGCATGTTTCCGATGATATGAAAGAAACCGCCGTGCAGGAACATGGAGGTGAGCAGGGTCCACAGGTGGCGTCCGGAGACGACGTCCGACGGTATCATGCCATAAGTTCGAACCAGGATGTGCCCGGCCTTTGGGTCCTGGTACTCGGTCAGGGCCTGGTAGATGAACACGCCGACGCAGGCTGCCATGAACCCCCAGGTGACAAAGGGCCGCTTCTCGGAGCGGATGTCGTCGCGGAGCGGAATCATCTCGGCCTGGCTTTGGGGACAGTCCCCGTGCGGGGACAGTCCCCGGCGACTAGAACGACAGCCATCGCGGCAATGCTCTTGCCCTTCAGAGCCAGAAGCGTGCCTTCAGTGGTCTTGGCCTTGAGCCCGATGCGGTCCGGAGGCACTTGCAGCATACCGGCGATGCTCCGGCACATCGCGAGGCAGTGAGGTTGGAGCCTGGGCCGGTCGCAGACGAGGACGCAGTCGGCGTTGACGAACCGGAAGCCCTTGGCTTTGACCCGTTGGTACGCATCCTTGAGCATCAACTCGCTGGGCGCGTCCTTCCACTTCGGGTTGGTATCAGGGAAGAGCGTGCCGATGTCGGGCAGGGCGAGCGCCCCCAACAGCGCGTCGGTCAGAGCATGGAGCAGCACGTCGGCGTCCGAGTGACCGAGGAGGCCAAGCTTGTACGGGATGTGCACGCCGCCGAGTATCAGCCGTCGGCCCGATGCCAGTTTGTGGGCGTCGAATCCGATGCCGGTGCGGTAGGTTGGTTGGTTGCGACGATCCCTGGCGGACAAAGGAGGGTTCAAGTGCGATGATTGTAACCTGTTGCGACGGATGGTCAAGGCAGGCAGGAGGAGAGTGACCAGTTACCAGTTGCCAGTGTCCGGTGTTCGGAATTCGGTCACTGGTAACTGGTACATGGAAACTGGCAGCTGCGTCCTTGCCCGCGCCTTGGTTGACACTCGCACGCGTCTCAGTATGATTGCACCGTGATAAGTGTCACCGTAAGTGGCGAAGTTCGGCAACTTGAGCCGGGCCTTGCCGTCGGACAGGTGCTTGCCGACCCGAACGCAGTCGTCGCCCGCGTTGACGGCCGGCTGGTTGACCTGACCGCCAGACTTGAGCACGACGCCAAGGTCGAGCCGGTGACGTTCGACACGGAAGACGGCCGGGACGTCTACTGGCACTCGGCTTCCCACCTGATGGCGCAGGCGGTCAAGCAGCTCTATCCCGCTGCCAAGGTCACCATCGGCCCGGCAGTTCCGGAGGGGTTCTACTACGATTTCGACGTTGAGAAGCCCTTCACCGAGGCCGACCTTGCAAGGATAGAAGAACGGATGGCCGAACTGGCAAAGCAGCGGATTCCAGTGGTCCACAAGCTGCTGCCGCGACAAGAAGCGGTTGAGTTATTCCGGGCTCGCGGCGAGACCTACAAGCTTGAGTTGATTGAGGGCATTCCGGACGAGACCATCTCCGTCTACGAGCAGGGCGACTTCGTCGACCTTTGCCGGGGACCGCACGTCACCAGCACCGGCAAAATCAGGGCTGTGAAGCTGCTATCGGTCGCGGGTGCGTACTGGCACGCAGATGAGAAGAACCGGATGCTCTCGCGCGTATATGGCGTGGCCTTTCCTTCGGGGGAGTTGCTCAAGGCGCACCTCGAACGGCTGGAGGAGGCCAGACGACGGGACCATCGCAAGCTTGGGCCCGCGCTTGACCTTTTCAGTTTCCACGAGGAGGCCGGGGCCGGACTCGCGTTCTGGCATCCCAAGGGTGCGACCGTCCGTCGCCTGATACAGCAGTACTGGGAGAAGGAGCACCTCGCCGCAGGGTATCAACTCGTCCTGACCCCGCACATCGCGCGCGCCGGGCTGTGGCAGACCTCAGGTCACCTCGACTACTACGCCGAGAACATGTACCTGATGGAGGTCGAGAACGAGCAATACGTCCTGAAGCCGATGAACTGCCCGGGCCACATGCTCATCTACCGGACCAAGGTCCATTCCTATCGTGACCTGCCTCTGCGCATGGGGGAGTGGGGCACAGTCTATCGTCGCGAAAGGTCGGGCGTGCTCCACGGGATGATGCGCGTCCGCGGCTTCACCCAGGACGATGCTCACATCTTCTGTACCCCGGAACAGGTCGAGGACGAAGTCTTCGGCGTGGTAAGTCTGTCGGTCAAGATGCTGCGGGCGTTCGGCTTCGACAAGTTCAAGGTGGACCTATCGGTGCGCGACCCGGTTCATCGGGAAAAGTACCTCGGCACTGACGAACAGTGGACCCTGGGCGAGCAGTCGCTGGTACGCGCGCTTGAGCGCACCGGTCTGCCCTACAAGCGGGCCGAGGGCGAAGCCGTCTTCTATGGTCCCAAGATCGACATCAAGCTGCTCGACTCGCTCGGCCGGGAGTGGCAATGCCCGACCTGTCAGTTCGACTTCAATGAGGGGCCGCGTTTCAACCTCTACTACATGGGACAGGACGGGCAGCACCACCCGGTGTACCTCGTCCACCGCACGGTCCTAGGCGGGATCGAGCGGTTCATGGGGATACTGGTCGAGCACTACGCGGGCGCTTTCCCGGTCTGGCTCGCGCCGGTCCAGGCGCGCGTGCTGTCGGTTACCGACACCGAAAACGACTACGCGCAGGAGGTTGGACAGAAGTTGCAGGTTGCGGGGATAAGAGTTGAAATCGACCTGAAGTCTGATAAGATTAACTTCAAAGTCAGTGAAGCCGAACGTCAGAAGATCCCTTTCATGCTCGTAGTCGGCGGCCGCGAGGCCGCCCAGGGCAACGTGTCGCTGCGGCGGCACGGCGAGGGGAATCTCGGCGCGGTTTCCACCCAGTTAGCGCTCGCACAAATCAAGGAGGAGAATAACGTACCAGGGTAGAGTCCCTCGTGACGGTTTCAAGAACAGGCCAAGAGTAAACGAACAGATACGCGTACCGTATGTCAAGGTCATCGGCTCGGACAAGAAACTCATCGGCATCCTGCCGACCCGCGACGCCATCGGGCTGGCGCGGCAGCAGGGGCTCGACCTCGTCATGCTCGTCCCGACCCAGGAGCCGCCGGTCTGCGGTATCGTGGACTTCGGCAAGTACCTGTATGAGCAGAAGGTCAGGCTGCGCGAATCCAAGAAGAAGCAGCATGCGACCGAGGTCAGGGAGATGCGCATGAAGATGAAGATCGGACCCGGTGACTACGAAGTCAAGATCCGCAAGATGCGCGAGTTCCTAGCCGAGAAGGACCGCATCCGGGTAACTCTGTTCGTGCGCGGCCGCGAAATCGTCCACGCCGACCTCGGCATGAAGCTGATGGGTCGGCTCAGCCAGGACCTGGCGGACGTCGCCCGGGTCGAGGCTCCTCCAAGACTTCAAACCGAAGGCAGGAAATCAATCCAGATGATGTTGGTGCCAAAATGAAACAGAAAACCAAGTCCCTCAGTTCGCTCAAAAAGCGCATCAAGCGCAGCGCTGGCGGCAAGTTCATCCACCGCCGCTGCGGCGTGAGCCACAACAACGCGTCCAAGAGCAAGCGGAGAAAGCGCGGCTTGCACGTCCCGGCAGTGTGCGAGGGCAGGCTCGGCGAACGGATGAGAGAGCTTGTTCCCTACAAGTAAGGAGATCAGATGCCGAGAGTGAAGAACGGCCCATATACCAGGCAGCGCCGCAAGAAGTGGCTGCATGACGCCAAAGGCTACTGGGGCGGGAGGTCCAGGCTGTACCGGACCGCGCGCCAGGCAGTCATCCACGCCGGTACCTCCGCGTACAAGGAACGCCGGCGCAAGAAGCGCACGTTCCGCTCGCTGGCGATCATCCGGCTGGGTGCCGCGCTCAAGCCGCTCGAGATGAGCTACTCGAAGTTCATTCACGGTCTGAATGTCGCCGGGATTAACCTTGACCGGTTTGTCCTGTCCGAGATGGCGATCCACCAACCCGAGGACTTCGCCGTTATCGTGACCCTGGCGAGGGAAGCACTCGCCAAAGAGGCAGCGACCAGGGCCAAGGCCAAAGTCGAAGCCTAGTCCGGCACCTTTCGATTGCGCGGGCGCGTCTTTGACGCGCCCGTCGCTTGTTGCGGGTCTAGCCGGACACGGCTTTGACTTCGAAACGACCCGACGCTATCATGAGTCGGTGAAGATACTTCAGCGCTATGCGCTGAGACAATTCGTGCCGCCGTTCTTCCTGGCCATTTTCGTCCTGACGTTCGTGCTGCTGATGGACCGGCTCTTCTTGCTTGCGGACATGCTCGTGCGCAAGGGCGTAGCGGTCTGGGTGGTATCGGAGGTCGCGCTTCTCTCCCTGCCTTTCGTGGTCTCAATCTGCGCGCCGCTGGGCAGCCTGATTGCCGGGGTGATTTCGTTCGGGAGGATGGCGCAGGACAACGAAATACGGGTCATCCGGGCCGCCGGAATCAAGACGATACGGTTGTTCACGCCGGTCGCGTTTGCCTGCCTGCTGCTGCTGGCGGCGATGGTCGGTTTCAATGGTTACGTCGTGCCCGAGGCTCAGCACCAGGTGAGAAACCTGCTGACCGACGTGGCACGAAAGCGACCGGCGATGCGGGTCCGTGAAGGCGAGTTCATGGACGATTTCCCGGGGTATCGGATCTACATCGGCTCGATCGACGAGCGGCGCTCGACCGTGCACAACGTCGCGATATTCGAAACCGGCGCCCGCAAACGTACGCCCGGATTCGTAACGGCGCCACGGGGCGATATTGCGTATACACCCGACGATGCCTACATGGTCATGACCCTGTTCGACGGCGAGATGCACGAGCTGATGGATGCCGGCACCTACCGGCGGCTGCTGTTCAAGCGACACGTCATCAACGTCGCGATGGACGATGACCTGGTCCGGCGTGACCGGGAGTACCGGGGCTCCGAGGAGATGCTGCTCCCGCAGCTTACGTCCACGATGAAACGGCTCGACAAGGATATCGTCGCGTTGAAAGGCAAGGCGGATGAGGCCGGGAAGAAGGCCAAGGCCAGCGAGCCGGACAAGCTGAGGTACGACGAGCTGAAGTCCCGCGTCAAGTACAGAAACCTGGAGGTCGCGCGCTACCAGGTGGAACTGCAGAAGCGGCTTTCACTCGCTTTCTCGGCCTTCTTCTTCGTGCTCTTCGGCGCGCCGGTGGGCCTGCTGCTCCGGCGCGGAGGGGTCGGGACCGGCTTTGTCGTCGGGCTCATCTTCTTCGCCCTCTACTACGTCCTCCTGCTGGCCGGCGAGAACATGGCCGAGTCGGGCAGGCTGTCACCTTTCGTCGGCATGTGGTTGCCGAACATCATCCTTGTGCTGCCGGTAGCCGAGTTGTTCCTACGTGCGTTCTACGAGAAGTCGCTTATCCGGCTGCCGGGCACCAGGTCATGAAGGTCATCGACCGACTCCTGGTCAGGGAACTGGTGAAGTTTGCGCTCATCGCGGTCGGGAGCGTGGTAACCATTTACCTGCTGATTGACCTGTTCGAGGAGTTGAGCTACTTCACCGCCCGCAAGACCGGCCTGGCGGTAATCCTGCTCTATTACTTCTACAGCCTGCCGTCCGCAATCAGTCTGCTCTACCCGGTGAGCATGGTGCTGGCGGTGTTCATGGTCTACGGCCAGTTGACGCGCAACCGGGAACTACATGCGCTGGAGAGCGCGGGTGTCTCGATACTCCGGCTGTTCGCGCCGGCGATCTGCCTGGGCCTTGCCTCGGTCGCAATCTATTTCGTGGCCAACGAGCTGATTACAATACCGTTCAATGCCCGGCTCACCGACCTGCGCCGGCTCAAGATTGAACGGCGACAGTCCAGCCATATACAGAAGCGACAGAATCTGTACTTTGTCGGCGAGGAGGGTCGGGTCTTCTATATCCGGGAGCTGTCGTCCGACGGCGTGATGAAGAACTTCAGCGTCAGCGAACTCGGTCCCGACCGGAGGGTGAAGCGCCGCTTCGATGTGGGGGAGGCGGTGTGGCGCGACCGGGCCTGGTACGCACGCAACGTTGACGTGCGGACGTTCGACGACCTCGGAAACGAGACGCTGAAGCATGATGACAGCCTCAGGCTCGACGTGATTCGCGAAACCCCGGCCGATTTCGCCAGCACTTCGCGGCCGGTCGATGAGACGTCGACGCGCGCTTTGCGTAGTTTCATCGGCCGCATGAAGCGGGCCGGTGAGAACGTGGCCCGCGAAGAGGTCGAATACTACTATCGATTTTCCTATTCGCTCATCGGACTCGTCGTGGTGCTGCTCGGGCTGCCGCTGTCGGTACGACTGAGGCGCGGCGGCGTCATGTTCGGGCTCGGTCTGGGGCTTCTGCTCTCGTTCCTGTACTGGGGCGCGATTCAGACCAGCCGGGCCTTCGGGACGTCGCACGTCATCAGCACCGCCTTGGCCGCGTGGCTGCCCAACATCGTGTTCGGCACGGTCGCGCTCGTACTGGTGCTCAATGTGGACAGATAGAAATCAAGGAATCAAAGGGTCCAGGATTCCAGTGCCCCAACCTGGAATTCTCGAGTCCTTGAATCCTAGAATCCTCCTTCTCGTTGTAGCACTTGCCTGCACCGCCTTCGCGGGCAGCCTGCCCCAGGGTATCGTCTGCGATGCGGACTCGGATTGCTTCTACGTACCGAAGCGAGCCGCGAAGGCCGGCGGGCGCGTCCCGGCGCTGCTGATACTCCACTGCAACGGGGCCGTCCCGAAAGACCTCGACACCTTCCGGCTGATCGCCGATTCGCTCGGTTGGATAGAGGCCACCTGCCATGCCACGCGCAATCACCGGAGCACGGATTCGAATGACGTCAACGTTGTGCGCACCATGCACAAGTTACTGGCACGGTACCCGGTTGATTCGAGCCGGCTGTTCCTGTTCGGTTTCTCAGGCCAGGGCGTCCAGGCGCTGGCTACGCTGTTCCTGCATCCTGACCTGGTGCGGGGTGTGGTCGCGGTCTGTCCCCACTCTGCGGCAGTGCCGCTTGCGGCCTGGGAAGAGCTGCAGGAACACGCCATCTATCTCGTAACGCGGAAGCAAGACTGGAACCGCGCAGAGAACGAGAAGATGTACCAGCTGTTCAATGAGAACGGCGTCCTGACCGAATTCATCACTACACCCGGTGGACACGGCAACGGCCCGGCATCGGAAGTCCTGACCGCATGCCGCTGGCTCGGGCGGGCGTCCGGGAACTGACTACCCGGCTCTGCCCGCCCGGATTGAGTTGAGCAGTTTCACCAGCCTAGAGCAGCTCAGACAATTGACGACATCGACCTTCGTCAGCCAGGCCCGGCGCGCCACTATGACTCCATAGCGCATCCAGTTCAAGTCGGCGGGAGCGTGGGCATCGGTGTTGATGGCCAACCTGGCCCCGGCCTGCATCGCCTGTCGCGCCCAAACGTCATTCAGGTCGAGTCGGCCGTAGAACGCATTGATTTCCAGTATCTTGCGGTGTTTTGCCGCACACTCTATCACCTGTTCGATGTCGATATCGTAGCCTTCCCGGCGGCCGATGATCCTGCCGGTGGGATGTGCAATCAGATGCACGAGCGGGTGAGAAAGCGCCGCGCACACCCGTTTCGTTGCGTCCTTCTTGAAGCCCTGGTGAATCGACGCGATGACAAGGTCCAGCCGTTCCAGTACCTTGTCCGGATAGTCCAGTGAACCATCGGTCTTGATATCGACCTCGGACGACTTGAGAACTCTGAAGCCGCGAGACTTCGAATTGAACCGGTCCACCCGGTCGCAATGCCGCAGCAACTCGTCTTCGGTCAGGCCGCCGGCATACCCGGCCGACGTCGAATGGTCGGTCAGGGCAGCGTGGGTGTAGTTCAGTTTCCTGCAGGCTTCGACCATCTCCTCGAAATCGGCCGAGCCGTCCGACGCAGAGGTGTGGATGTGAAGGTCGCCCTTGATTTCCTTCTGACTAACAAGCGAGGGCAGGCGACCCTCGGTTGCGACCTCGAGCTCACCGCGGTTCTCGCGCAACTCGGGTTCGATGTACGGGAGACCGAGCGCGGCGTAAACGTCTTGCTCGAATCGGCCCGCGACTCGCTTCTTGCCACGGAACAAGCCGTACTCCGACAGCTTCAGCCCGTGCTTCTGGGCCATGGCTCGGAGCGCGACATTGTGGTCCTTTGAACCCGTGAAATACTGCAGGGCAGCTCCGTATTCCCGGTTAGTCAGGACCCGCAGGTCGACCTGTCTCGTCTTGCCGCGGCTCTCAAGCCGGGCCGATGCCTTGGTGCCACCGGCTGCGAGCACCTCCTGAACTTGCGGGTGCGCGGTGAAGTGGTTGATGATCTCGCTCGCGGCGGTGCCGGTGGCGAGAATGTCTATGTCGCCTATCGTTTCCTTGCCGCGTCGCAGAGACCCGCCATACGCCAACCGGCGCACGCGGCGGCACCGCTTCATGTGCTCTACGACCGCATCCGCCAGTTCGAACGCTTCGTCCAGTAACATACGCTCGCCGGTCAGTTCCTCGGTCATGATGCCGTGCAGGATGTTCGCACCCTTCTTCTCTCCCATCCCGGGAAGCTCGGCGAACCGGCCGCTTCCAATTGCCCGTTTGAGTTCGGTCGGGGTCGTCACTCCCAGCTCTTCGTACAGCTGCTTCACGGTCTTGGGACCGACGCCCTGGATGTTCAGCAGCTCGAACAGGCTGGCGGGCAGGCCGGCAATCGCCTCGTCGTACTTCTGCATGCGGCCGGTCGAGAGGTACTCGTGGATCTTCTTCGCGATACCCGAACCGATGCCGGGCACTTCCTCCAACTCGCCTTCGGCGTCGAGCGTTTCAATGTCGGCGCCGAGGTCGGTCAGCGTTCGGGCCGCCTTCCGGTACGCGAGAACGTGGAACCCGGTCTCGCCCTTCAGCTCCAGTGCGTCAGCGATACGGTCGAACCGGCGGGCGAGTTCCTGATTCTTCAACTGCCTACTTGACCACCCACTCGAGCGTGATCGTACCGATGACATCCGAGGTCGCAGCCGAGTCGCGGGTGATGCCGTCGGACACGATCTTGGCAACGAGCTGACCCGCGCCCACGCGGACTAGCTGGGCTGCGACGATGTCCAGGCTCTTGCGCGCCTGGAAGGTGATCGACTTCGGCACGGTCCCGGAAATCGCGACAGTGTCAGTGCCGGTAGTCTCATAGTAGCCGGTGAACGCAGAGAGACTGTTGCCGCTGATGTCGAGCGTCACGTCAACGGTCTTCAGAGCGTCGCAGGACACGAGGCAAGCGCCAAACAGTGCCGCGAATACGAACAGACGCAGTAGTTTCAAGTCAGTCCTCCAGTTTCAGGTATTCGGTCAGAGTTTCGTTCTTGTAGGTGCACGAGCCGGCGCGAAAAGTGGCTACCACGCGGCAGCCTGCGGTCGCACGCGGGTCCGATGTCAACACCGTGAAGTCGGCATCCTTGCCGGCTTCGATGCTGCCGCAGGCACTTTCTCGGTTCAAGGCGAACGCTGCAGCCGATGTGAACATGGCCACGGCTTCCTCGCCGGTGATGGCCTGGAGAGGGTTCGGGCGTTCCATCGCGGCCCGGATTCCGGCGACTGGATCAACCGGCGTAATCGGTGCGTCGGAGCCGCCGGCAAGACGGACGCCGGAGTCAAGCAGGCGGCGATAGGGATTGGTGCTGCGCCAGCGCTCGCCGAGTCGCAGCGAGTACATCCGGTCCGGTCCGCCCCACTCCATCTCGAACGCGGGCTGGACCCCGAGCACCAGTCCGAGCTCTGCAATGGAGTCGGTCAAGGAGTCGTTCAGGAGCTCTGCGTGCTCGACCCGGTGGCGAAGCTGATTGCCGGAGTCGGCTTCGGCCAGCCGTCTGTGGCAGCGCACGACCTGTTCCACTGCCCGGTCGCCGATCGCATGTACGGTAGCCTGAAGGCCGGCTGCCGCAGCCGCTCTCAGGAACGAAAGCAGCTTCTCGTCGCTCACGTAGCCGGCGCCCACGTTACCGGGCGCATCCGAATAGGGCTGGTTGAGCGCCGCCGTGCGTGAGCCGAATGACCCGTCAATGAGCAGGCATCCTCCGGCCTGCTTGAGCCCGAACTGTCGCGGCGTTTCTACGTCCCAGGT
>CAYOCZ010000066.1:0-11753 GCA_964402475.1 uncultured bacterium
TGGGGCCGGGAGTTGGTAGATGCGGTTCGGGCCCGCGTGCCGGGCCTGAAGCTCGACGTAGCCTTGACCCGCACCTACGGCGAGACTGTAGTCGCGAACAGCGCCGGACTAAGAAAATGCTTCTCGCGGGCCACACTCCAGCTCTCTGCCACCGGCCTTGTGGTCAGCGACTGGCCGGTCCGGATTTCGGAGTATGAAAACCTGTCGTCAGGCGCAGCGCCGTCAATCGGCAGCATCGCCGACCGAATCGAGGAAAGGGCAATTCTTGCTCGGTCCCGCGCGCGGCTTGTGACCGGGACCTACCCGGTCATCTTCATGCCGACCGCGGTACCGGACCTGCTCTATCCCCTCACGGTCGGAGTGAACGGCAAGCAGCTGGAAAAGGGCGTATCGCCGCTGATCGACAAGACCGGCCAGCAACTCTTGGACGCGAAGATCACAATCACTGACAACGGACTGCGCGACTTCGGCATCGGATCCAGTCCGTTCGACGCGGAAGGCGTGCCCCGGCGGCGGAACGTCCTGTTCGACCGCGGGGTCTTCACCGGATTCCTGTTCGACCTGGCGACGGCCGCTGCCTGCCGCACCCAGTCCACCGGCTCGGCCGGGCGCGACTACACGTCTCAGCCCCAGCCCGGGACGAGCGACATCGAACTCGCACCCGGCGATGCCCGGTTCGAAGAGACGCTTGCAGGCATCAGCGAGGGGCTACTTGTTTACGACTGTATCGGCGGCGGCCAGTCAAACGTGCTGGCCGGCGGCGTCGCCTTGAACGTTTCGTCCGGTTTCCGAATCGGGAACGGCAAGGTCGCCGGACGAGTCAAAGACACATTGATTGCCGGCAACGTGTACGAGATGTTCAAGAGCGTCGCGGCGGTGGGCAGCGCCGTCCGCGACCTAGGCACGTACCGCGTGCCGTTCCTGATGTTTGCAGGCCTGAAAGTCGCTACGCGCGACTAGGAAGAAAGGCGAGGGATGAAGAGAAAGAGCAGGATAGGGAGAAAGGGAGAAAGGGAGAAAGGGAAGAGGGGAACAAGCCGGACACTTGACTCCTTGAATCCTCGACCCCGCGACCCCTCCAAGCTCGAAGTCGGGCCGGACCGGCTCGTCTGGACCTGCCCGGACGGCTGCCTGAAGTTCGACACGACCGACGACCTGCCGGCCACCGATGGAATCATCGGCCAGGCGCGCGCGGTCGACGCGCTGAGCATGGCGCTGGAGATCGAGTCGGTCGGGTACAACGTATTCGTTTCCGGCCCGGTCGGCACCGGCCGGACCACGACCGTCCGGAACCTGCTTGAATCGACGCGGGGCCGGCCCAAGGAGCTCGACGACAAGTGCTACGTGAACAACTTCCGCGACCCGGACCAGCCGCGGCTGCTGCGCCTGCCCACGGGCAGGGGGCAGACGTTCCGACGCGACATGGACGCACTGGTCGATTTCCTGGTCAAGAACGTGCCGTTGCTGCTCGAGAGCGACACCTATCAGCATAAGCGCGCGGCGCTTGTCGATGGGTTCAAGGAACGCGGCGGGGCGCGGGTGCGCGAGTTCGAAAAGCGGGTCCTCGCCGAGGGTTTCGCCCTGGTCCAGACCGGGCCGCTCTCGCGGCCCGAGCTGGCTCCGATTGTCGAGAAGCAACCGGTCAATGTTGACGCGCTCCCGGCCCTGGTCGAAGGGGGGAAGCTCACCGCCGAGCGCGCCGCGGAAATCAAGGCGCGGCACCAGGAGCTGGCCGCCGAGCTCACGGTCATCTTCAAGGAGATCCGCGACCTTGAGAAGCAGGCCCGCGACGCCCTCGCCGACCTCGACCAAAGCATCATCCGGCCGGTGGTCGAAGAGCGGCTGGCCGACATCGAGGAGCGCTGCCACGGCCGGAAGGGGAACCACGGGGCGAAAGGGGACAAAGGTACGTCCTGCCATGACCCGGCTCCGCTGCACGACTACCTGGCCGAGGTCAAGGAGGCCGTCCTCGCCCGGCCTGACGCTTTCCGCCGGAAGCCGCCAGCCGAAGGCGAGGCCCCGGCGCAAGGCGATCCGTACCTCGAGTTCCGCGTGAACGTGCTGGTCGACAACTCCGGCACCAAGTCCGCGCCGGTGATATTCGAGACCAACCCGAACTACAAGAACCTCTTCGGCTCGATTGAGCGGGTCTGGGAACGGGGCGGGCAGTGGCGGGCGGACTTCTCCCGAATCAAAGCCGGCTCGGTGCTCCGTGCCGACCACGGGTTCCTCGTCATCAACGCGCTCGACGCGCTGGTGGAGCCCGGGGTCTGGCCGGCGCTCAAGCGCACACTGCGCAACCGGCAACTCGAAATCACCGGCGGCGACCCATACTCCGCCCTGTTCGGTGCGGTCGGGTTGAAGCCGGAGCCGGTGGCCATCGACGTGAAGGTAATAATGATCGGCGACCCGCAGATTTACTCCCTGCTCGCGGGCGCGGACGAGGACTTCAAGAAGGTCTTCAAGGTGCGGGCGGACTTCGACTGGGTGATGGACCTCGACAAGTCCGCGGTCGCAGACTACGTTCAGGTCATCAAGGCGCTCTGCCGGAAGGAGAAGCTCCGGCCGTTCGACCGCTCGGGCGTAAGCGCGGTGATCGAGCACGGGGCCCGGCTCGCTGGCCGCCAGACCAAACTCTCGACCCGGTTCAACATCATCAGCGAGCTCTTGACCGAGGCGAACCACTGGGCGGACAAGGCCAAGGCGAAAGCCGTCGGCTACGAACACGTGCAGGAAGCGATTGACCGCCGCCGCGACCGCGTGCGGCTGTCCGAGGTGAAGCTGCAGGAGGCAATCAAGCAGGGCACCATCTTCATCGACGTGACCGGCACGAAGGCCGGGCAGGTGAACGGGCTGGCGATCTACGATACCGGCGAATACGCGTTCGGCATCCCGGCCCGGATCACCGCCAAGACCGGGGTCGGCGCGGCCGGCATCATCAACATCGAGCGTGAGGCCCAGCTCTCCGGCCCGACCCACGACAAGGGCGTCTACATTCTCTCCGGGTACCTGCGCCAGAAGTTCGCGCGCCGCCAGCCGCTGGTGCTCTCCGCTTCAATCTGCTTCGAGCAGTCCTACGGCGGCGTGGACGGCGACTCGGCCTCGTCAACCGAGGTCTACGCCCTTCTCTCGGACCTGTCCGGCCTGCCCATCCGGCAGGACTTGGCCATCACCGGTTCGGTCAATCAGCAGGGCGAAGTCCAGCCCATCGGCGGGGTCAACTGGAAGGTCGAGGGCTTCTTCGAAGCCTGCCATGCGCGCGGACTCACCGGGCAGCAGGGCGTCATCATCCCGAAAACGAACCTGCCGGAACTGATGCTCAGGCCCGACGTAGTGGCTGCGGTCAAGGCCGGCAAGTTCCACGTCTACGCGGTCGGCACGATTGACGAAGGTATCGAACTGCTGACCGGCGTTCCCGCAGGCGAGCCCGACAACAAAGGCAACTACCCGGACCAGACCGTCAGCGGCCGTGTGATGAAACGGCTGGCCGAACTGGTCGAACTCCACCGTGAGTTCAAACCGGACAAGAACAACAAGAAGAAGTCGGCAAAGAAGAAGTCGAGGCCGGAGAAAAGGATGCGGCGTCAGCCGCGCCGGCAGAAACCCTGAGCAGCCAGTTGCCTGCCGCTAGCTGCTAGCTGTCGGCTATCTGGCCAGCGGGGTGAAGACCAGCGCCGCTGAGTTCAGGCAGTAGCGGAGCCGGGTCGGCGGCGGCCCGTCGGGAAACACGTGGCCGAGGTGCGCGTCGCAGAGCGTGCAGAGGATTTCCACCCGTTCCATCCCGTAGCTCCGGTCCACGCGTTCGGTGGTATTTTCTTTGGCGAAAGGCTGGTAGAAACTGGGCCACCCGGTACCGGACTCGAACTTCGTCTCCGAGGAGAACAGCGGCAGGCTGCAGCAAACACAACGGTAGACGCCCGGCTCTTTGTTCTTCAGCAGACCGCCGCAGAAAGCCGGCTCGGTCCCTTTCCCGCGCGTCACGCGATACTGCTCGGGAGTCAGCAGTACCTGCCACTCCGAATCCGGTTTCACGACCTTGGCAACGGTCTCGGGCGCGGTCGGGGTCCCGTCCAGCCCGGCGAACCGCACGACGACTGTCCCGGCAGAGGAATCGCTCATGCGAGTATTGTCGCCTAGATGGGGCTTGCCTTCAAGCCGTGCCTTCCTGCCGTACCCACCGCACGCCAGGATAACCAGCGCTACTGCTGTCAGCGTCAATAGGGCCGTCACCCCTGTGCGGCCCGGCCCGGGCTTCATCGCGGGATTCTAGAACTCGCGGGCGGGAGTGTCAAATGCACGGGCGGAATTCGGTTGCGGCCCCGGATTCTAAGGGCCCCCGACTCACGGGAGTTCGTTCGCCGTCGACACAACCTTATAGTTCGCCCCGAGCGCATCCCTGAAGTGCTTCTCTCCGCAGTTGATCTTCCGTCGCTCGTCCGGTCGGAGGCTGGTTCTCCAGTCCGGGTCCTTTGTCTCGCGCACGAGGTACAGTCGTCGTTCGGCCGTAGGCTCTCCTGTCGCATCACGAGGCTCCCAGACTATGGCCCAGTCCGGGTTGTACTCGCCAACCGGCGTCTGGACCTTGAACCACTTCGGCAGCTTCACATAGAGCTTGACCTGGTCCATCCCGTCGAGGTCTTCTGCGAACCGGCGCTCGATCTCCGACTCGAAGACTACCCGGTCATACAGGCAGGACTCGCCGGCCGGAACCGTGTTGTCTTCCCACGCTGCGACCTCCTCGTCATCGTAGAACATCTTCATGTCGTACCATGTGCCATCCTTCAGGTACTTGATGCCGTCCACGAGCATGTCGGCGAGCTTGGCCATAATGAAACGCACTGCCACTGTGGCGAACTCGTGCGGGTTGTTCACCGCCGCCTGTTTCTGTCTCGTTCGCCGGAGGATAGCCAGCAGCGTCCTTCGCGTCAGCCTGACTGGCGGTGTCATGCCCTCCAGTAACTCCGACATCTTGGCCACGAGGTTGGGCAGCGGATACCGACCGGACAAGTCAACAAGCGTCTGCGCCCCGCTCGTCACCAACGACCGGAACTCGTCACCCTCCCCGACCTTCTCGGCTTTCAGTTCCACCTTGGTGATGGCAATCCGCGGCTTACGAATAACAGCCTGGTCCAGCTCGGCTACGACCTCGGAAATCAGTCGTGCCGTATCGATGCCGACGCTGTACCGGGTCTTGTGCTTGATCTGCTCCCAAAGCTCCTTGAACTCCGGCTTCAGCATGTGCGCCTTGCGCAGCCTGGCCACGGCGCGATGCCGGGCGTTCGGCGGCGTCGGCGGGAGGCCGTCCTTGCCGTACTCCTCTTCGGTCTCGCGCTGCAAGCTCGCCACGTACCTCTCGTAGCTCTCGTTTGCCACGACCGTCAGCACGTTCACGTCCTCATCCCGCACGCGCTCGCCCAGTTGATTCACTGCCAGTCGCACGCCCCGGCCGACCTCCTGCCGCTTCTTTATTTCCGACGCGGTCTGGTTGAGCGTGCATATCTGGAACACGTTCGGGTTGTCCCAGCCTTCGCGCAAGGCCGAGTGCGAGAAGATGAAGCTGACCAGCTTGCGCCGCCTGGCCTCCTCGCTGTCCTCGGGCAACGGGAAAGACAGCAGCGACTCTTTGTCCTTCATTATCAGGTCGTAGGCCTCCTCGTCCGCCTTAGACCGGCCCGATGTCGAGTCCTGCAGCTCGACCTCGCCTCCCCGATGTCGGCGCTGGGCGAAGTATGCAGCCTGCACTTCCTCGATCCTCGTGTCGCGCCAGTCCGGATGCTCAGCCTTGAGCCGCTCGAACGTCTGGTTGAACAGTCGGCGGATGACGCCGTCATCGCTCTGGTAGTTGTCCACGCGGTCGATGAAGAAGAGCGACAGCACCTTGATGCCCTTGTCCCGGAGCCGGCGCTGCTTCCGGAAGTGCTCCCTAACCGTGTCCTCAATCTGGGCCGCGAAGATGGCCTCGCGGTCCGCGCCTTGCGACTCACCCGGCTTCAGCTCAATGCCGTTCCCAAACCGGACATATCGGCTCGTTATCTCGTCAACCGTGAACGCGGCATAGTCATCCCGGCCGGTCAGTTCCTTCAGGTCGTCGTCCGGCCGGACCGTAATGACCTTCTCCTTGACCGACTTGTCGGCCATCAGCTTCTGCACTGCGACGCGGGCCGATAGCCGGGTCTTCTCGGTGCGGATGCCCTCAAGCCGCAGGTAGGGTAGATTGGCGTCGTCTATCTGCTCGACGCCCGCCACCTCGATTCGCTTCACCAGGCCCTGCCGGTACGCCTCGAAAGGCGTCAGGCGGTGGACGAGGTTGTATGGGTTCCGGTGCGTTGCGCTGTAGCGCAGGGCAAACAACGGGTCAAGCGCAGCCAGCGACCGCACGCTCAACTCGCTCTCCATGTTCTGCGGCTCATCGAGAATCAGTATCGGCCTTGCCGCCTGAATCATGTGCAGCGGCACTTCCCCGCTCAACTGGTCCCGGCTCTGCCGGATTACGTTCGAGGCCTTGTTGAACGAGTCTATGGTCATCACCATGAACTCGACCGAGTCCGACACCGCGAACTGCCGCACCTGTGCCAGGCTGGCCGAGTCATAGACGCAGAACCGGTACGGCACGTTCTGATACAGGTCGCGCAGATGCGTCCGGGTCACCTCGAAAGTCTTAAGCACGCCCTCGCGGATGGCCACCGACGGCACGACGACGACGAACTTCCTCATTCCGTATCGGTGGTACAACTCCAACGCCGTACGGATGTACACGTAGGTCTTGCCTGTGCCGGTCTCCATCTCGACCGAGAAGTTGCCGAACCGTGCCTGCTTCGGCCCGGACACGGCTCCAATCGGTTCCTCAATCAACTCAAGCCGCTCATCCGGCTTCAGCCCGTTTGCGACCTGCACCGTCTGCAGGTTGGCGAGCACCGTCGTCTCATCCAACTCCAGCCGGTTCGGCACAGCGGGAAACGTTACGCCCAGCTCGAACGACAAATCCCTCTCCACGCGCATCTGACCCTCGAACAGGTCAACGACCGCAGCTATCGCCTGTAGCTGGTATTCCTGATTGGCATCGAAGCGGAAGCGCATCGCACCTTTAGGGTATTAGGTCGGGATCGGACGCCGAACCTAATCCAAACCTAATCGAGCAGGCTATCAAGTCTCCATCAAGTAAGGGCTGAGCGGCATAACTTGCTGATATAACATCGGTTATCCGGATGGGGCTACGGTCGGGATGGGCGCGAGCGAGTCTGCGCATCAAGTTCTGCGGTTGCGCCTGCGCAGACAATCCTGACCGCAGGAATGCTCATTCAGCATTATTATCGCTCAATCAGCATTGCCGCGCGCACGGGCGACGGGCGTCGTTCAGTCGTCATCCTTGCTCTCCCATTGCTGCCTTACACGCTTGAAGTGCTCAATTCGTTCCTTCACTTTGCCAATCTCACGAGGATAGAACTCCAGCAAAGCGTCACAGAGCTGGAGCATCCATTTCCTGCGCGAGTAACCTTCGTTGACCTGAATCACGTTGGCGTTCGCGATTTGGACCTGACCCCAGCCTAACGCGCCGATAGTCAGGCAGTCCCACGACAGGAACTCTATAGGGATGAAGTGCGCTTCCTCAGCGTGGAACTGCACATTGGTCACGGCATACTTGATCAACAACAAGACGAAGTAGTTATGGTCGTCTTCGTAGAATCGAGCCAAACGTTCGACCGATGTGAGGTTAGGCATATTGAACTGAGTTCCGAGCCGATGGGTCTTTACGTCGACAACGTGGTAGAAGCCGTCGCAGTCCTTGAATGCCAGGTCGGCCATGGCTCGACGGGCGAACTGCGCCGAGTACTCCGCGCAGTGCTCGCCCAGCAGCGACTGAAAGTGCTCGGACAGGATGCTCTGAATGGCGTCGCCGACCGCGCGCGTGCTCTCTGCAGTACGCGACGAGAGGAAGTCGGGCTGCAGGTTGAGCATCTCGACGACTGCTTTCTCAATCCGGCGGTGCTCCTCAGGGTCGAATATCCTGCTCTTACTCATCACTCTTCTCCCTTGCTCTGGCATCGAATAGAAGCGGCACATCGGCAGGCTGTTCGCGGAATAGCACTTGGCGCGCGGCCGGAGCCGAGTTCCGCTCCCAGAATACGCCGCCAACATAACCCTGGATGGTGTGGTCACTCTCGGCCAGTACCAGCCGCTTCTCAGCCAGGCAGCAGTAGTCGGGGTCCTGTTCGATACCGACATAGCGACGGCCGATCTTCTTCGCCACAACCGACGTCGTGCCGGAACCGAGAAATGGGTCAAGGACAACTCCATCGGAAGGACTGCTGGCAAGTATTATCTTCGCCAAGAGCTTCTCCGGCTTCTGTGTAGGGTGGTCCGTATTCTCGGGCATGGACCAGAACGGGACTGTCACGTCGGTCCAAATATTTGATGGATGCGTATCGCGTGTACTGCCGGCCGGACTCGCAGTCCAGTCTCTGGGGCGTCCTTCCGAATCCCTGTATGGTGCAATCACACGACGCCGCAGCTTGACTGCGTCCACATCGAAATAGTAGTCGTCCGAGACCGTCCCGAACCAGATGTCCTCGACGCAGTTCTTCCAGTTCATTCGTGCCCCCCTGCCCTTCTCGCGTTCCCAGGTTATGCGGCTGCGTACTTTGAGGTGCGTTTCCAATACGGACTGAATGACGCCGGCAGAGCGCCAATCGGCGCAGACGTAGACCGAGGCGTTGCTTTTCAGCGTCCTCAGCAGCGGCACGAACCAGGACTCAAACCATGTCCGATACTCGCTGGCCGCCTGTTTTGAGAACGTGCTCCCGTTGTACGTCTTGGTCAGGTTGTACGGTGGGTCGAGGAACAGAAGGTCTACGAACTGAGCCGGCAGCCAACCTAAGACGTCAGTCAGGTTCTGATTGATCGTCCGGTTCTGAATCCCGTCGAACTCCACCGGGCCGCTCAGCCTGACGAGCCTTGGAAGGAGTCCAAGCCGTTCTTGCTCGGTCAGGGTCAGGGTACGATTCCGCGGTGCGCGGTAGTTGTTCGTCGGCGGCTTCATATCGTCCTCAGCCTGCATTGCAGGGCCAAGTTCGCCGCGGTCTCGTCGTCGAGGGCCACGTCGCGGCAGACGAAGAGTATGTCGCGGGTCAGGTTCAGGAACTTCACGTCCTCCAGCCTCACCTTGACGTCAAGGCAGATGTAGAACGACTGCTCCTTGTCCTCGTCCGTGACCCGATAAACCTTCGGGCCATTCTTGCTTTTCCTCTTGGCGTCCTCTTGGCGCTCTTGGCGGTTCATTTCCTCCACCCGGCAGTTCAGCCCGAACCCGGCTTCTTTCAGCGCGACCTCGGCAATCACGTTTCCCGGCTTCCAGCCCTCAACCAGCGGGTCTAGGAACATCTCCATCGTCTTGGCGTACTTCTCCGGGTCTTTCTCATCCGTGCCCTTCCACGGCTTCATATTGCTCTCGGCCAGCTTGAACACCCGGAACCCTAGGTCCTGAGGCGAGTCCATCGCCAGCTTCCCCCGCTGTTCCTTCTTTACCTTCGCAATCACCCGCCGAATCCGCTCCTTGCCGATGTCGGCAATGGTCTTTAGGTGTTTCTCCGACGAAGGCAACGGCTCCGGCAGTTGCACGCACACGTACC
The DNA here is from genome assembly GCA_964402475.1 of uncultured bacterium. Classification (GTDB taxonomy): domain Bacteria; phylum Hydrothermota; class Tepidihabitantia; order Tepidihabitantales; family Tepidihabitantaceae; genus UBA2258. Next base: position 9,627 of record CAYOCZ010000066.1, read on the forward strand.
GCCGATTCCCGCTGTCCTCGGCATTCTGCTTCATGACGGCGTGACCGAGCGGTGCGCTGCCGCCGAAGAAGTCCACGACCACGTCGTACTCGGTCGGGCTTGTCGTCAGCTTCAGCATCCGCTGGAGCAAACGTGTCGGCTTCACGGTATCAAGTACGTTGTCAGTGTCCTCGAACTTCACGAACTCCAGCAGTTCCTTCTTGGCTTCCTGCGTGTGCCCAACCTTGTCGTAGGTCCAGAGGGTTTGCGGCACGATACCGGCCTGTACTTCAGTCAAGAAGCGCTTCAGCGCAGGCATGTTAGTTCCGTCTGAACCCCACCAGATGCGCTTGTCTTTGTCGAGTTCTATGAACTTCTCGTACGTCTGCCGCCAGTAGCACCCCATGCCCGACGTGAACTTCTTGCCGGTGGGGCCTTTCACCTCGTACTTGCCCTTGCTGTAGTAGTTGCGGGCGGTGAGGTCGCTAGGTTTCCACAGCCCCCTCGGGTCGTTGTCGGGGTTGATGTACCTGGCGTCTGCCTCTGCTGTTCGCGGCAGAAGGCCAGGCCGCCAGAACCCTCCGTCCCTGGCGTAGACAACAACGTAGTCGTGATCCTCAGAGAAATGACGCGCGGTATTCTTGGGTGCGTAGACCTTCTGCCATATGACCGTCGCCACGAAGTTCTCTTCGCCGAAGACTTCGTTCATGGCCGCGCGGAGGTTGTAGACTTCATTGTCGTCTATACTGACGAAGATGACGCCGTCGTCGCGGAGGAGTTGGCGGGCAACGAAGAGGCGCGGGTACATCATCGAGAGCCAGGCCGAGTGATAGCGGCCGCTGGTTTCCGGGTTGCTGGTGAGGACGTTACCTTCCGCGTCTTTCTGGCCGGTCAGGCGCAGGTAGGTGTCGAGCGGGTCTGCGAAGTTGTCGGGGTAGATGAAGTCTTTGCCGGTGTTGTACGGCGGGTCAATGTAAATCATCTTCACCCGGCCGTAGTAGGCTTTGTAGAGGAGCTTCAGGACTTCAAGGTTCTCACCTTCGATGAAGACGTTGTTGGTCGTATCCCAGTCAATGGACTCGTCAGGACTCGGCACGAGCGTGGCGCGGCTGGGGACCTGAAGGAGCTTGATGCAGTCCCGCTTGCCGGCCCAAGTAAACGAGTAGCGTTCCGGCCCCGCCTCAACCTCATCGCCCAGCGTCTGCCGCAGCTTGTCGAAATCAACCTTGCCTTCGCTGACCGCCTCAGGAAACAACTCCTTCAGCTTCTCTATCTGCTCCGGGACAATTGCCAACGACTCCCGTTGAACCTTCTTCAGCCGTGGCCGCTTTGCTTTCATGGTCTCTGCTCCCGTCCGTGCCGCATGAACTTCATCATTCGAGTCGCACTGACCCAGCAAATCACGTCCGAGTTATAGCCGCGAATCTAGCAAAAGTCAAGCCAATGAAAGTGACCAAGTGCTCAAGTGACCCAGGGGTCGAGTGGCGGGCTGCGGCAAAGGCGGGGCAGGTGCAGGACTGAGGGCCAGAGCGGCGGCTGGAGCGGGGGCTGGGGCAAGAGCCGGAGCAGGGGTTGCACAAGGGCCAAGAGCAAGCGGAAGCGCGAGGGCTGGTCTTGGGACTGGGGCGGCGGCCGGAGTGGGGGCTTGAGCGAGGCCAAGGCAGGGGCCTGGTCTGGTGGCAGGGGCCGCGCCAGGAGCGGGCGCTGGTGCGGCGCGATGGGCAGGGGCTGGTGCGAGGACTGGTCTCGGGACTGGAACGAGGGCCGGGACAGCGGCGAGGGCAGTGTCTGCTGCCGACGCCGCTCTCGTGGCCGGCGCGACGCCAGGGCCATGGGCTGCTCCGGGGCCAAGGGCTCCCCCAACCATCGGGGGGATAGTCAACGCGGGCGGACGAAGTCAGATGTCAGATGCTAGATGTCAGAAGTCAGAATTGCGCAACCCTTGGAAAAGAAGTGACTTGGCGCTGACGAAGGACGAGGGACGAGGGACGAAGAAACGAGCGACGTTACGTTTTGGGGTTGTGGTTCCTCTAATACCGGTGAAAGGAGTTGTATTGCACTGCGAGTCAGAAGTCGAATCGCAGGCGCGGCGCGGCCGTGGGTTGCCGGCAATCTACATGTAGTGGTCGGGGACGACCGGAACCACAA
>CAYOCZ010000067.1:0-8397 GCA_964402475.1 uncultured bacterium
TCCCTCCTCCCCGCGCCTTTGCAGACGGCGATCATGCGGTTCCATCGGAATTCCTGCTGATGCGATACCCCGGATAGGCCCAGCGCCCAGCCGGAGCCGGGCGCTGGTTCGGTTTGGCTCGGTCTAGACGAGGTAGTCGCCGCGGGGCGTGTAGTGGGTGTGCAGGTACTTGTGACTCACCTCGCCGCACGGCCCGTCGGTGAGGAACTCCTCGTAGAGTCTCAGCACGTGCGGGTTCTCGTGCGACTTGCGGATGGGCAGGCCCATGTCTTCGGAGTATATCGCCTTGGCGCGGGCCGCTCGTATCGCGGGCGAAGTCGGTATCGGTTGCCCGCCGCCGCCGAGGCACCCGCCCGGGCAGGCCATGAACTCGATGAAGTGGCAACTCGCGAACTTGCCGCCAGCCTTGATGTCTTCCATCACCTTGCGGGCGTTGGCCGTGCCGTGGGCCACCGCGACCTTGAGCGTCGCGCCCTTGAGCCAGGTCCAGTCCTTGCCCAGCCTGCCCTTCTTGATGAGCGGCTTGAACAGGTCGATCATCGGGCCGGTCTGCGGCACCTTGATCTCCACGTACCTGATGCCCTCGAACCCACGCACCGGAACGATGTTGGCATCGGTGAAGAGCTGTTCGTCCTTCAGTCCCGTCACCACCTCGACCACGGTTCGCAGCGCCGCCTCCATCACGCCGCCGGTCGCGCCGAAGATGAGCCCGGCGCCCGAGGCGTCGCCGAAGGGCAGGTCGAAGTGGGTCTTGGGCATGTGCGGCAGGTCGATGCCCGCCTCTTTTATCATCTGGGCCATCTCGCGCGTGGTCAGGCTGTAGTCGACGTCCTTGTATCCGGTCGAGCGCATCTCGGGCCGGTTCGCCTCGAACTTCTTGGCCGAACACGGCATCAACGACACCGAAGCGATGTCGGCCGGGTCGATATTCTGTTTCTGGGCATAGTAGCTCTTGATGAGCGCGCCGAACATCTGCTGCGGGCTCTTGCAGGACGAAACGTGAGACAGCCATTCCGGGTAGAAGTACTCGATGAACTTGACCCAGCCCGGCGAGCAGGAGGTAAACTGGGGCAGCAACCCGCCCTGCTCCTTCTTGACCAGCACCCGGTAGAGCCGCGTGAGCAACTCGGTCCCTTCCTCGATGATTGTCAGGTCGGCGGTGGTGTTGGTGTCGAAGACGCGATCGAACCCGGCACGGCGGATGGCGGTGTTCATTTCCTGCGTCACCGAAGTCCCCGGCGGCAGGCTGAATTCCTCGCCCATTGCCGCGCGCGGGCTCGGCGCGGTCTGTATCACGACGTGCTTCTTCTCGTCGTCAATCGCGGCCCAGATTTCGTCGGACTGGTCCTTGGCGCGGAGCGCACCGGTCGGGCAGCGGTTGATGCACTGGCCGCAGTTGATGCAGATGACGTCGGCGAGCGGCCGGTCGAGGAAGGTCTCGATTTTGGTCTTGTCGCTCCGGTGCGCCACAGTCAGGACCCCGACCGACTGGAGGTCGATGCAGGTCCGGACGCAGCGCCGGCAGAGCACGCACTTGTTCATGTCGCGCACGACCGCGTACGATGAACGGTCGACTTCGTACCTCGGCTTTTCGAGGTGGCCGAACCGGAAAAAGTCGACGCCGTACTCCTTGGCCAGCGCCTGCAGCTCGCAGTTGTTGTTACGGAAGCAGGAGTAGCACTCGCCGTAGTGCTTGGAGAGCAGGAGGTCAAGGACGTGGCGCCGCGCCTGGCGGACGCGCCGGCTGGTGGTGCTGACGGTTATCGGCTCGGTGATCGGGAACGTGCAGGCGGTCTGGAGCGTCCGCTGTTTCGACACCTCGACGACGCAGATGCGGCAGACGCCGGCCAGACACAGATCTTCGTGGTAGCAGAGCGTCGGGATGCGGATGCCGACGGTCTTGGCCGCCTCGAGGATGGTCGTACCGAACGGCACTTTGATGTCGATGTCGTCGATTTTCGCCGATACGAGGCCGCCGATGTCACCCGGTTTGCCGGCCAAGACGGTCATCGGCTTCTCGCTGGTCGGCGCCGTACCGCACGGCGCGACCTGGGCCGGCTTCTTGTTAGAGGCTTGAGGCTTGGGGCTTGAGGCTTTCTTCGCCATCACTTACTCCTTCGTCGCGGGCACGCGGCCCAGGATTTCCGACCGGAAGTGCTCGGTGATGTCGAGGAACGCGTTGGCGCTCGACTGACCGAGCCCGCACTTGGACGCGACCTGCATCGTGCGGCCAAGGTTCTGCATCTCGCGCAGGGACCCGACTGAGCACTTGCCCTGCTTCAGGAGTTGAACGCACTCAAGTAGTTTCGGGTTGCCCTCGCGGCAGGGCGTGCACTGGCCGCAGGACTCCTCGACAAAGAAGTCGAGGAAGTTCTCGGCCACGTCGAGCATGTCCCGCTGCGGCCCGATGACGATGATCGAGCCGCCGGTCGCGAGGTCCTCGAATCCCAGCTTCCGGCCGAACTGCTGCGCCGGGACCGTCCGACCTGACGCGCCCCCGACCTGCACCGCCTTGGCTCCGTTGCCCTCGACGAGCTTCAGGAGTTCCTTGACGGTAGTGCCGAAGCCGACTTCGTAGACGCCGGGCCGCGCGCAGTCGCCGGAAATCGAGAGCAGCTTGGACCCGGTCGAGACCTCGGTGCCCTGCTTCCTGAACCACTCCGGCCCCTTGACCAGGATGTGCGCGCAGGCGATAAGCGTCTCGACGTTATTCACCGAGGTCGGCGCGCCCACGAGCCCGGTGTTCACCGGATAAGGCGGCCGGTTGCGCGGCTCGCCGCGGTTGCCCTCAAGTGACTCGATAAGCGCGGTTTCTTCGCCGCAGACGTAGGCGCCCGCGCCCATCCGGACTTCGATATCGAACTCAAAGTCCTTGCCCAGCACCTTCTTGCCCAGCAGCTTGTTCTGGCGCCGCACGGCGAGCGCGGCCTCCAGCCCGGGCCGCATGTAAGCGTACTCGGCACGGAGATAAATCACGCCCAGCTTGGCGCCGATGGCGAACCCGCCGATGGTGATGCCGTCGAACAAAACCTCGGGCCGCTCGGTCAGGAGCAGCCGGTCCTTAAACGTGCCCGGCTCTCCTTCGTCGGCGTTGCAGACGATGAACTTCTTCGCGGACCGGACCGCCGCGCACAGGTTCCACTTTACCGCGGTCGGGAACCCGGCGCCGCCGCGGCCGCGGATGCCCGACTCACGGATGGTCCGGATGACTTCGGTCCGCGCCATCGAAAGCGCCTTCTTAAGGCCCGAGCCGACCTCGTAGCGTTCCATGATGTGCACGACGCTAGCCATTGAGCACCTCCGGTGCCAAGTCAAAGTGCAAAGTGCAAAGTGCAAAGTACAGAATGCCCGGGCGCTCTGCCTTCTGCATTCTGACTTCTGACTTCGTCCTACGCATGAGACGCCTCCCTTTCTTCCAGCTGAGAGGCCGGACCGAACATCCGCCGGTACTTCTCGATGATCTCCGACACCAACTCGGGATGGACCTTGGTGTACACGTCGTTGTTCACCAGCAAAGCCGGCCCGTGGTCGCACATCCCCAGGCAGTTGCAGTACTCCAGCGAGAAGACCCCGTCCTTGGTCGTCTCGCCGAAGCCGATGCCGAGCTCGTTCTCAAGCTGGCGGGCAACTTTCTTCTTGCCGGCGAAATCGCAGGAGAGAGTCCGGCAGAGCCGGATGGCGAACTTGCCGCGTGGCTGGGTTGAGAGAAAAGAATAGAACGACACCACGCCGTAGACCTCGGTCGGGAAGACCCCGAGCTGCCGGGCGACTTCCTGCATCGCGAAGTCGGAGATGTAGCGGTACTTCTCCTGCACCGCCTCAAGAATGGGCATCATGCCGTCGCGCTTGTGCTCGTACTTCTCCGCCAGTTCCGCGATTTCGTGGCGGAGGGATTCTCTTTCAGTTGCCAGCATGGCTACTTCCTTAGGAGTTTCTTGACCTTGGCGACCAAATCTTTGGGCGCGACGGGCTTGGACACGAACTCGTCCACCGGCGCCATCTCGGAATCTTTGCCGAACTTGTAGCCGGTCACGGCGCCAATGGAAGACAGAATGACAATCGGCGTCTTCACGCCCTTGTGGCGCAAGTCCTGCGCCACCACGAACCCGTCGTCCGGCTGCTCCATCATCACGTCAAGGATGATGAGGTCGGGTTTCTCCTTCTCGACCGCTCGCATAGCTTCTTCCCTGCTCGTGGCCGCGGCTACTGCGTATCCTTCGGCGGAGAGGACGAGCTTCAGGGAATCGACTATGTCCGGGTCGTCATCAACGATCAGTACCTTCGGCATAGCAACTCCTTCTGGTTCTGCCTGTCTTTAGGTCTGACTAATGGGTTTGTTACGAATGGAATGGAGTGCGACCTAAAGAATTCAGTATATCAGAAACGCGTCCGGCTGGCAAGTACCGCACCGGCGAACCGGCGAACCGCGGTTGACTGAAGCGCGGCGGCGGCTATCTTCTATCTTCAAAGAAAGCGAAGACATGATGCCGACGGACAGACCGGAAGCGCCAGACCCGGACGAATCGGCCCGCGAACTGCACGGGGCCACGGTCCAGATGGTCCTCGAGGACTTGAAGCACCTGTGGTTCTCGGGCAAGTCGCTGTTCGAGGTGCTCGACGTCGTCTACGAGACGATGCGCCACATCATCCCGTTCGACCGGATGTCGGTCGCCTTCTACAACGAAGAAACGGGCATGGTCGTGTCGCGCTGGGTGCGGAGTGAAACAGAGGTGAAGCGCGTCGACAAGGGTTACTGGGCCGAGCTCAAGGGCTCGTCGCTCGAGCCCATACTCCGCACCGGTCGGCCGCGCATCATCAACAACCTCGAACAGCACCTTGCCGCTCGGCCCGACTCCAGGGCGACCCAGGACATCCTGAAGGACGGCGTGATGTCCAATCTCACCTGCCCGCTCCGCGCCGGCGACCGCGCCATCGGCCTGCTCTTCTTCAGCTCGCGTAAGTCCGATACCTACGATCCCGGCCACATCGACACTTTCCTCGCGGTCGCGGACTCGCTCACCCTCGCGGTCGAGAAGGTGAAGTATCTCGACGACCTGGCCCAGGCCAAGCGTAACTACGCCCGGATACTCTACTTCGTCGCGCACGAACTGAAGGCGCCGCTGGCCTCGATTGCCACCATCGGCTCAACCCTGACCGAGGGCTACGTCGGCAAGCTCACCCCCCAGCAATCCGAGAAGGTGCAGCGGATGGTCGCCAACTCCAGCTATCTGGTCAACCTCGTACGCGACTACCTCGACCTCTCGCAGATCGAGACCGGCGAACTCCCGTACGATCCCGGCCCGGCCGTGGACCTCGTCGAAGAAGTCATCCGGCCGATGGTAGAGATCCAGTCGCCCGCGGCCCGGACCCGGGGAATGACCATCGAGACTGACCTTGAGTACCTCGTCGCGCCCTGTGACGCAACCCTCCTGAAGATAGTATTCAACAACCTGCTCGGCAACGCAATCCGCTACGGCCGCGAGAACTCGAAGATCCTCGTCAGGCTGGTGCGCCGGAGTTTCTTCGACTACACCGAATCGGGCGAGCGCGTCCGGCAGTACTGGGCGCTCTTCTCGGTGCGCAACGAGGGCGTCGGGTTCGAGCCGGAGCAGACGCAGAAGCTCTTTACCCGGTTCCAGCGCCTACATCACCCCGAGCACAAGGGCGTGACCGGCTCCGGCCTCGGCCTCTACATCTCGCGCCAGATAGTCGTCAGGCACGGCGGCGAGATCACGGCCGACTCCGAGCCGGGCAAGTGGGCGGAATTCCGCTTCCGCATCCCGCTCCGGCAGGACGCCCCGCTCGTCGACGCGCCCGCCTGAAGCAGTTAGCAGTTAGGAGTTAGCGGTTAGCAGTTCACTCCTGACTCTTGGAGGAGCCGCTTGACTTCCGGGTCAGTTCGGCCTAATGTCAAATCGATGAAGCATGTTTTGGTGATTGACGACGAAGCGCCGATTCGGCTTCTGCTGGAAAAGATCCTTCAGTCAGCCGGCTACCGTGTGACCAGTGCTCCCGACGGCACGACCGCGCTCAAGGTGGCACGCGAAGACCCGCCGGACCTGGCCATCTGCGACCTCTCGATGCCCGGCATTGACGGCTTCACGGTTAGCTCGCTACTCAAGCGCAACCGGGCGTTCAAGGCTCCGGTGCTGATCCTCTCCGGACGCGTGAGCGAGAAGGATATCCAAGCTGCGCTCAAGACCGGGGCCGACGCGTTCATCCCCAAGCCGATCGTGCGAGAGAACCTGCTGGCTACGGTCGCGGAATGGCTCGCCATCGGAGAAAAGCGGGCCGCGGAAGAAGACGACCCCGACTCCTGACCGCGACGAGCCCGGCCTCCTCGCCCCGTCCGTCCCTCTCCCGCGTTCTGAATTCTGCACTCTGACTTCTGAATTCTGACTTGGCCTCTTGTCTGAATGCCGTGTCCGTCTTCACGTAGACCTCGACCGATTCGCCAACTCCTGAGCCGAACACGCCGATCCCACCGGACAGATAGGTCGTCTCGCCCGTGTTCGTGCCGGGTCCGAACCCGCCCGCGCTGACCCAGTCGAAGTAGTTCGTATCGAGCGCGTAGACTCGCAGCGTGTGCTTCCCTGGCTCGAACTGGTATAGAAACACCATCTGCGGGAACGTGAAGACCAGCGAGTCGAAGTTGTCGCCGGCCGTGTCGTTGGAAATCGCCAGGCCGTAGTAGAACGTGTCCCCTTGCTCGACGCTTCGGAAGGACATGTAGTACCCGGCGCAACTGCGGCTCCGGGCCCAGACCATCGAATCACTCATCGTCACGGTGTCGCCTTGGCGCGGGAATAGAATCCGGAACGAATCCGGAACCACGGTATGGCCGTAGACCGTGTCAAATCCGTCCTTGGCGATGCGGATGCCGAACGTGTCGCCGGACGCAGGCCAGGGCTCAAACTCCGGCGTTGAGTAGACGTCACGCGTCGAGCTAACCAGCGACCAGGTGTCGGTCCCGCGCCAGACCACGCCGCTCACGCCCGGAAACATGGTGTCAAACGGCTCGTGAATCGCGTAGGTCCGATTGATGTTGGTCATGACGGCTATGCCCTCCGCCATGACGAAGCCGTGCACGACGAGCTGAGGCGTGAACTGTTCGGACGGCGACACCTCGCAAGCCACGAACAGCAGGACCAGGCAAAGTGACCCAGTGATCCAGTGACCTAGTGACCCAGTGAGGAAACCGGTAACTCCACTCGGCCACTTGACCACTTGACCCCTCGACCACTCGACCACTTCAGACCTCTGCCTGCGGGCTGCCTTCATCCTTTCGCCTCCATCCTTCATGCTTCAGAACCTCACCTTCACTCCGATTGTCGGCAGAATCGGAATCATGCCGACGCTGTGCCGCACCGGCAGCCCGTCGTTACCGATCTCCCAGTAGTAGAGCAGCACGTTCCTGGCGTTGTACAGATTCGTCACGTCGAGGAACGCGGAAATCTCGCCCCACCTCTTTTTCCAGGTCTTGGTGAGCCCCGCGTCGAGGCGGTGGTAGACCGGGTACCGGAATGCGTCGCGCGGCCCGTTGATGTAACTCCATTCCGGACGTCTCCACCAGTTCGGGTCGACCGGTCGGTACTGGTACATTGGATAGTAACCGATGCTGCCTGAATACGGCAGCCCGGTGCCGAGCGTCCACTTGGCCGAGACGTCCATGCCCCAGAACAGGTGCGGGAACGTCAGCACCACGTTCGCGTTGTGCCGCCGGTCATAGTGCGGATGGTAGACCTCGTCGCCGATGCTCCGCCGCGTCCACATGTACGAATAGGAAACCCAGCCGTTCACCCAGCCCTCGGTCTTGCGCAGCATCAGGTCCGCGCCGGACGAGTACCCATCAGCCTTTAGCAGCGACTCCGGCGGCGTGAAGTAGTCGCCGTAGCGGGTTTCAAGCAAGTTGCTGTAGTCCTTGTAGTAGCTCTCAAGCGAAAGTACCACGTCCCGCTTCAGCCACTGCTCGGCCCCGGCGATGAAGTGCAGCGCGGTCGGCAGGGCTTGTTTCGACTGCACCGGCAGCCACATGTCGTAGATCGAGAGTATTGCGTCGGTCGAATTGAGCGTCACCATCGGCTGCGTGAATCGCCCCGCCGCCAGGTTGAGCGCGGTGTTCTTGAACGGACGATACTTCAATCCCAGCCGCGGCTCGGGCGCGAACCGCCGGCCCTTGGTGTAGTAGCTCAGCCGGAACCCCGGTTTCACGTACAGCTTGCCCGGAACCACCTCCCACTTCTCGTCCACGTACGCGGCCAGGGGCCAGAGCGTGTCCGCGGTGTGATACCCGGTTGTGTCATACGTGAACGACATGCTGCTGCGCGCGAACCGGCCGTCGAATCCGAGGTCGAGCGTGTGCCGGTCTGCCGCATACCAGGTCAGGTCGGCCTTCAG
>CAYOCZ010000067.1:8497-11655 GCA_964402475.1 uncultured bacterium
GCCTTCAGCAACACATCCGGCAGATAGGTCCTGCGCCCGGCCAGCAGGAACGAACCCGAAGGTCGGAACCGGACAGCCGTACTGTCGGTCGGCATTCCCGCTTCGTCCTTCGTCATTTGTCCTTTGTCCTTCTGTCCTGAAATCGGTCCTTCCACCTGCCCCTGTGCCGCAATCACCGCCAGCGACGCGTCGCCGGTGTACCGCTTCGAGTTCCCCTCCTTCGTTGTCACGTCCAGGACCGAGCTCAGTCTGCTCCCGTACTTCGCCGGAAACCCGCCCGCGAGCAGCGTCACGTCCGACACCGCCTCGGCGATGAACGGCGAGAACAGCCCGAACAGGTGTGACGGGTTGTACACGGTGATACCGTCCAGCAGAATCAGGTTCTGGTCCGGGCTGCCGCCGCGGATGTACAGCCGGTTCGAGAAGTCCGAAGTCGCAATCACGCCGGGCAGCAGTTGAATCGTCCGGAACAAATCCACCTCGCCGCCGACCTTGGGGATGAACTGCAACTGCTTGGTCTCAAGCCTGACGGCCGAAACCTCGACCTCGCGCTCGAACCGCGCCCGGTCAGCGGTCACTTGCACCTCCTTCTGCTCAATTGCCCCGGGTGAAAGCTCAAGGTTCACGGTCACGGTCTGGTTCGGCCCGACCGAGAGCGCTCGCCTCTCGGTCTTGTACCCGACGAACGAAGCCACAAGGTCGTACTTGCCCGACGGCACGTGCCCGATGTAGAAGTAACCCCTGTCATTCGTCGCCGCGCCGAACTCGGTTCCCTCGACTCCGCTCGGGACATGCTTCTCCAGGTAGACGTTGCAGTACGCCAGCGGCTCCCCGTCGCTCGCATCGCGCACAGAACCGTTTGCCGCGCCCGGCTGGGCGAAGGCGGAACTCACCACCAAAACACCAAGGCACAAAAACGCACAAAGAGAATGACGAATGATCGCGACCGGCAGCAATCCCGTCATTCTGACTTCTGGCCTTTGCACTCTGACTTCTGAGTTATCCCTTCCTGAGCGTCTTGGCCAGCTCTCTCCCAAACTCCTTCGCCTGCTTCATCAGCACCGCGCTCTTCTTCAGCTTCGCCCCATCCGGGCACGGCGCGACCACGTGCTGGCCCAAGTACTTGATCCCGCCGAACCGGGAAAGCCGCGAGAACATCTGCACCGCTAGGTCCGCGCCGTCAAACGCGTCGCCGCCCGCGGTCAGCACCAGCGCCCACTTGCTGCCCTTCAGCAGGTCCTCGCCGGTCAGCAGCGCGAAGCAACGGTCCAGCGCCATCTTGGTCTGGGCCGTCACGTTCCAGCAGAATATCGGACTGGTCCAGACGGCGAGGTCGGCGTCGACCATCTTGTCGTACAGCTCGACCATGTCGTCATCCTGCGCGCACCCGGCACCATCCTTGGTGTCGTTGCATGTGAAGCACTCCTGGCACGGTTGGATGTTGAGCTCGCACAGCTTCACCCGTGTGACCTTGTTTCCTCGTCCCATCCCGGCCAGCACCCAATCGGTCACGACGCTCGTATTGCCCTTCCTCGGACTTCCCTCAAGCACGAGAATGTGATTCATGCCGGACTCCTCTCTCAGGCGATTGTCATCATCGGAGCTCTCACCGCCTCTAACACTATCCGCCTCGCGCCCGAGAGTCAAACAACACCGGCCGCGCTCAGCGCGGCGATGCTGCTAGCTGTGAAGCACGCGGACGCGGCCCGGCAAGCTGATGGCTGTCTCGCTCTCCGCTAGTCCACGACAGCGTTCTCGAGTATCGTGAACTCCCTGCTGTCGCAGTCTATCCGGGCATTCAGGCCCAGCGGCAGGACCATCATCGGGTCAGTGTGTCCGAAATCCATGCCGGTCACAATCGGCAAGTCGGTCAGGCTGGACTCCTGGCTTACGGCATCGGTGAGAACCGCATCGTACTCGGCAAACGTCTCGGGCGGAATCTGGCCGCCCGGCCGACCAAACAGGATTGCCGACAGTCGCGACAGGACGCCCATGGCGGCAAGGGAACGCAGGAACCGTCCCACGTAGGCGGCGGGCGGACCTTCCTCAGAGGTTTCGAGGAAGAAAATGGCGTTCTCCCATTCAGGCAGCCCAGGCCAGAACTCAGTTCCCCGCAGCCAGTCCAGTACCTCGATACATCCGCCGATGAGTCTCCCCTCGACGACGCCCTTCCCCTGCAGGAAGTTCCATCCCGAACTCGGGTTCAGGTAACGATGACGCGACTGATTCTCGGGATTACTCCAGTCCAGTTCCTCCACCGTCCATCCGGCGGCGTTCGGGATGATATTGCCGATTGGGTCTGAGGAGAAAAGGTTCTTGCGTACGGACTCGACCATGTAAGGGAACATCCCGCCGTTCTCAGCGAACTGCGACATGAATTCCGGCCCGTAGAAAGAAACCAGCCCGGCCCGAAAACACGCCAAGAGAGAAATCGTAGTGTCGGAATAGCCCATTAGCACCTTCGGGTTCTTCCGAATGACTTCCAGATCCAGGTAAGGCAGAATCCGAATCGAATCATCGCCGCCAATGGTGGAGATAATCCCGTCAATCGACGGGTCCGAGAACGCAGACATGAGATCCTCGGCTCTCGCCTCCGGGTGTCGGCTCAGCCACTCCGGGTCCTTCAGGGCAGTTGTGGTCTCTACGACTTTGACTTGGAACTCATCCTCGAACTGCTTCTTGCCCACCTCATACCGAAGTGGGAAAGCCCCGGGGCCTCCCCAAGACAGGGAAATGGCTGCTACCCGGCTACCCGGCCTCAGCTTGCGGGGCTTGACCATTGTTTGCTTACGTCAGACGCCATGAACGTTCACCGCCTCTAACACTATCCCCGCCGCGCCCGAGAGTCAAACTACACAGGCCAGCACAAGTTCAACACGGGTTGTGGACACAGCCGCGGCTTGACTCTTGTGTTCTGGCGCGGCATAGTTGCACAATCATGTCTGCCTCGTTCGGCGGCGCTGCAGCGAAGCAAGGCATCCGCTACGAAGCCCTTTGGACCATTGCCCGAATCGCGGAGCTTGTGGATGACGGTTCTGGGTCCATCCATATCGAGCCACCTGAAGCGGAGGGCATTGAGTTCAAGCTCGTACGCCCCGGCAGGACCAGCTACCACCAATGCAAGACCTGCGGCACCGACGACAAGTGGACCATCGGGA
>CAYOCZ010000068.1:0-11639 GCA_964402475.1 uncultured bacterium
CAGATGGCTGAGCCAGTCGGGGGTATCAGGCATCGCAGGAGTATACAGCATCCGGCAATCGGCATACAGCAGAACCGGTCCGACTACCGACGACCAACTGCTGACTCCTAGCTGCTTGTTGGAGCCTCAGCCCAGCCGTCTGCCGTAGATGCGCCAGACGCTGGGCCAGTAGCCGCGGTTCCTCTTCAGCTTGGGAATCGCGGCGCGGGCAGCGGCCCGAAACTGGTGCCGCCATTCGGCCGGGTAGTTGACGACCATATGCCCCCGCTTGGGCACAAGGGCAAGCAGTCGCGGCACGAACGTACCGAAGTCCGGCGGCCGGTCGAACAGGTTGACTGTCACGCCCGAGTAACGTCGGCCTTTCTCCACGTACGGCCGGCGGCGGATCATCACCGGCACGCCGTCGAGTCTGAACCCGAGCCGGCTCAGTTCCTGCCGCCGGGTCGGTATCAGCCGCGAGCAGAACCAGCCCGGGTGCTGGTGGAAATACGTCCTGCGCCCGAGTGCAATGTAGTGCGCGAAGATGCCACGGTAGGGCTTAAGCCGGGGCCGCGCGACGTGTCCAGGCTTGCGCCAGTAGACGTCGTCGGCATAGATGTCCTCGACACGGAACCCAAGTTTCTCCATCACCCGGAAGGTTGGCGCCGGCTTCCGGTGGTCGAGCGTGTTCAACCCGGCCCAGGTTCGGCCGGCTGCCTTGACGACACGCAATTGGGCCCGCGTGAACCCCGCGGCCACGCCTTTGTTGCGGAACTCCGGATCAACCCTCATCCCCCAGAACCACGCATCGTCCGGGTTAAGGTAGGCGACCGCGGAGAAGGCGACGATGCGGCCGTCCTCGCGCCAGACGTGACACTCGCCGGGGAAGCCCCGCTTCGTGTGGACCTTGATGATCAGCTTGACGTAGAAGAAGTTCTCGCACTTGCGGGCGAACCTCGCCACCTCAGGGAAGAACTCGGGCCGGTACTTCTCAAGCATGTTGCCGCGCTGTCACTCTGAGCCTCGGGCGAAGAGTCTTCGGGTGCGACGATTCTTCGCTGCGCTCAGAATGACGGGACCCCGCACTCGAGTGCGGTTCACTTGGACCGCCTTCCGCTCACCGACAGCTCGACCGGATCCTCTCACTTGCTGCTGGAAAGTTCTTTCCATACCAGCAGCGTCTGTTCCTCCAGCGCGCGCGCCTTGGCGAGTGCGGCAATCTCCGTTTCGCGGTCCGCCTTGGGCCACTGCCATCCCGGTACGACATTTCCCGGGCACGGCAACTGCTCAAGCAACGGCTCGAGCGTCTCGACCTCCCGCTGGTACAGCGCCTTGAGACTTGCTGTCTTCGGCTCCAGCCCAGGCATACGCTGGGCCACGAGGTCGAGGTACTCAATGCCGGTCTTCCGGTCCGCAATCAGCCGTTGGTATATCCAGTAGTTCGCCTGTATCACGTTCGACAGCTTGGCGCTATCGAGCTTGGTGAAGTCGTCGTCCCGCAAGCGCGCGATCCACTTGTCGAAGGCTGCGAGCCCGGAGAAGTACTCGCCGTATTTCTCGGTTATCAGGTTCTCAGCCACGATGCCGAAGCCCTGCTTGATGCTCGCGCCCTCGTCCGGCACTTTGCCCTCCCGCTTCAGGATCGCGACCGCGAACGGGAACTTCTGCGCGACCTCGAATGACTTGTGCTTGTCGAAATAGGTCCGGCAGAGCAGCTCCTCGCCGTTCTTCTGGTAGCCGATGATGACGCCCCATTCCGGCACCTCAACCAAGTCGATGGCCAGCACCGGCATCCCGGCGTCGATGCTCTTCCTGATCGCGGCGAGTATCTGCGGCTTGTTCTTGCCGTCGCTCGAAACGTGCAGCCACGTCGCGTCGAGGCCACGCGCCTTCAGGACGGCCGCGCCGGCGTCATAGCCGCAGGTCGCGTCCGGCGAACTCGGGCACCACGTATCGAAGAAGTGGGTACGGAACGCCGCACCCGACACGCCGCAGAAATGCGCATAGCCTGAATGGTCGCCGATCTTGTGACCGACCGCCTGCAGCACACCCATGAAGCTGTTCATCTCGTTCCAGCTCAGATTGGGCACGCCCGCAATCAGCTTCGCGTCCGAGTCAGGCAGCACGTCGTTCATCCACTCGGCGAAGTAGACACCGAGCTTGCCCTTGGGCAGCACGAAGTTCAACTCCTTGTTCCCTCGCCGGAACGATGCCACGACCGAATCCACCTGCACAGCGGCCTGTACGCGTGCGAGGTCGGCTCTGCAGCCCATCGGCTTTCCGTCGTAGCTCGCGAGATCATCGCCAACCCGAATTCCGGCCTTTGCCGCGGGCCCGTCCGGTACAAGACCGGTGACTTCCAGCCAATGGCACGGCACGGCTTCGGCGCCGCTGTTCGGACAACCCGGACAATTCTGCGCCAGCACCAGCGCCGATAGCAGACATAGGACAATAGCCACTATCTTCATGGCTAATGTTCACTTCAACGCCGTCGATTGTCAAGCGCCGGCTGCACTCGCTTGACAGGCGATGTCATTGGGCCGAAACTGACGCATGAGAACAGGCCTATTGCTGCTTTTCGCCATCCTCGCGGCCGCTGCTCCCGCATCGTCCGCCCAAACTGGAACCTCGAATCTAAGATCTCCCATGCCTCTGGATTCTGCTGGGACCGCTATCCTCCCCCTCCGGAGTCTCGACTCCCGAGTCTCGGTTGATGGCCGTGAGGTGCTCGACCTGCGACCGGGAGACAACGACATCCGGGCCTTGAGCCCTAGAGTGTACTTCTTGGCCCCGGTTCTTCACGACCCCCCGTCACAGACGGAAGTCCGCAAGATCATAGTCGCCGAATAGGAGGTCCGAATGCGTTGTTCAGTCTTGCTGTCAGTCCTGGTGCTAGCCGGGACCATAGCCTCTCCGGCCACGGCATTCGAGCCGGCCGGACCCAACCTCGACTCGCTCATCCAGGTCGAAATGACCGCACACGCAGTTCCGGGATTGGCTGCGTGCGTAGTCCGTGGCAGCGAACTGGCCTGGCACGGCGAGTACGGCTTTGCTCGGCTTGAGGACAACATCCCGGTTGTCGACTCGACCGTGTTCGACCTGGCCTCGGCATCCAAGACCGCAACCGCCGTGGCGCTGATGCAGTTGTGCGAGCGCGGCGTGTTCGGGCTCGATGACGACATCAATCCCAGCCTGCCGTTTCCGGTCCGCCACCCGAGCTACCCGTCCACGCCCATCACGTTCCGGATGCTCCTGACCCATACGTCGGGCATCGCCGACTACTGGCCGACCTTCTGGATGCTGCAGCGCCAGGGCGACCCGGACGTAGGCCTGCGCCGATTCGTCGAAGGCTACCTCGTGCCGGACGGTGAGTTTTACGACAGCGTCAACAATTTCTGCCCGTGGTCGCCCGGCGAGCAGTATCAGTACTGCAACCTGGCAATCGCGCTGGCCGGGTACCTGGTCGAGGCGCTGGGTGACAGCTTCCACCACTACACGCGCGACTCACTCTTCCTGCCGCTTGATATGGACCGTTCCGTCTGGTACTTCCGCGATATCGACACCAACTCGATGGCGATGCCCTACTACGACTCGGGCGGCCTGCACCACCGCTACGGCCACCAGAGCCTGCCCGACGTGCCGGCCGGCACGATGAAGTCGAGCGCGCCGCAACTCGGGCGATTCCTGAGCATGATGCTCGGCTGGGGCGAGCTCGACGGAACCAGGGTGCTTGACAGTGCCACGGTCGCACTGATGACCACGGCCCAACACCCGCCGGGCATCGGACTGGTGTGGCGTCACGAGTACATCGGGCAGCACGAAGTCTGGTCCCATGGCGGGGCGTGGAACGGAATCAGCACTTGGATCGGATTCTGCCGCACCGAGAACACTGGCGTGGTCGTACTCTGCAACCTCGGCGGGGTCCACGGCTCGATCCTGGGAGTCATCGCACCCGCACTGTTCGACTGGGCGGCGTCCGGCGTCGAAGACAACCCGAAGCCGCAGCCAGCAGACCCCAAGCCCGCCGCCACCATCGTCCGCGGAGTGCTGTTCCTAGACGGGGACTGTCCCCGAACGGGGACTGTCCCCAAAGCCGCGCTGCTCGACATCTCCGGCCGCAAGGTGCTCTACCTCAAGCCGGGCGCGAACGACGTGAGCGTACTTGGACCGGGCGTCTATTTCCTCAGACGGAACACGGACGACGGTGAAGTGGATACGAGGCCCGTCACCAAGGTCGCCGTCACCAGGTAGCGTCCTCGGTCCGGTCGTGGCCGGCTAGCGCAGCAGCAGCACCGGCACCGCCCGCGCAGCCCGGCTTCTGACGTGGTAGACACCGGAAGGCAGGCGCTGGCCGGTATCATCGGTGCCGTCCCAGGTCACCGAGCCGGAGTTGGGTGGTTCGGCCGCTGCCAGACTCCTGACCAGCCGTCCCGCTGCGTCGAACACCGCTATCGCGCCCGGTTCGTCAGCGGCGACCCGCAGGCTGATTATCGTCTGCGAACGGAACGGGTTCGGGCTCGCCTTCGTCGCGCCGTCGTCATCTATCATCCAACCGGCATCTCTCTGCTCAACCCCCGTACCGAGCAACCGGTCAATCACCCGGATTACCTCCTGCGGGTCGAACTGGTCAGACCAGTACCGGACAATGCCCTGTTGGTCAATCACGTAGTCCTGCGGGTAGGGCGCCTGCGGATTCGGGACGCGATACGCCTGGTACACGCCGGAGTTGTCCACCAGCCCGACGTACCTCATCCCGAATACGTCCCGGAACTCGCTCAGCTGGTTGATGTTCTCGCCGATGGCGAAGATTCGCACGCGCGCGGTGTCATACCGCTCGAAGATCGAACCGTCTATGGCCGCAGCCTGCGGCCCACAGAGCGGTCACCACGATGCCCCGAACTCGAGGTACACCACCTTTCCGCGTTCAGCCGAAAGCGAGTGCCACTGCCCGTCCGTCCCAAACATGTCGAAATCGGGCGCGACCGACCCATACTGCGGGAAACCAGTATTGCTCTTGTAGACCTCAACCGTCCACGCCGGCTCGTCCGGGTCATTGCAGTTGAACGTCATCAAGGCGCGCACCGCCCCTGAGCCGGTCGCCGTGACCGTTACGAGTTGCGAGTCCGCGGCTGGAACCGAGAACACGTTCGGGTTCACGCTGATTCCCGATGGCACGCTTACCGACGTCACGCTCAGTGCCCCAGCGCCGGTATTGCGAACGACCACAGTCGTATCACGCTGGCCGCTGACGTTGCCGAAGTCGAGAATCTCCGGCATGACGTCGATGTCCGCGCCCTCATCGTTGCCGACTCGATAGCACGACATGCCCTGCCAATCGGCGACCGCAATCAGGCTGTCGTCGCGGATGTCCGCGCCGTGCGCCCAGACAGAGGTGTTATCCCAGCCGACCCGCGTGATGCTCGCCGGGTTCGACACATCGTAGAGCTCCATCACCCGCCACGAGCCCGAAACTACCAGATGCCCTGTATTCCCGATGCCCCACACGCAACCATCAGTGCCGATTGTATCGAGGACTGCCGGGTTGTGCGGGTCGGAAATGTCTATCGTTGCCAGGCCCGCGACCCCCAGCGCCAGCACCGCCACGTCGTCGTCCAGCACGATGTCGTTCGCGGTTCCCGGAAGCTCCAGCCGCGCGGTCACGTGCATCCCGCCGGCCAGCCCCACGACGGCCAGTCCGTGGCGACCGTTCGCTACGTAGAGAAAAGAGCCCTTCGCCTCGACGTTCCAGGCCTGCGATGGGCTCAGCGAAAGCGCACCGACCTTCTGCGGCGAAGACGGACTCGTGTAGTCTATCGCGTAGATGCCGTTCTGGTGCGCGGCGCAGTAGAGCATCGACCCGACCAAAGCTCCGCCCTCGAGCGCCTCGCGGTTCCCGGGCGGGTCGTATCGGCCCTGCCGCACCGGGTCGCCCGAGCCGGAAATCTCGAACAGCACCACCCCCTCGCGCCGGCAGAAGTCAAACAACCACGTGTCGCCGTACGCCCGGCAGCGCCAGGAATTCGGGCCGCCGCTCAGCCATGTCCTAGCCGGACTGGCCGGGTTCGAGACGTCGTACGACTCAAGCCCCTGGCCTAGCCCGTTCGCAACAAACGCCCGGTTCCCGACAATCTCGGCATCCATCTGGTGCGCCCGGTTCACATCGTTGTGACCCAGGAACTCAAGCCCATCAATGTCAGCGAACGCGATGCCGGCCAGCGCGAGCCCGCACAGCCACAGCCGCAGGAATCGCACTCCGCTCATACCCGACATTCTAGCCGTCCTCGTCCGGGATGCAATGCGAACGCTGCAGCAACAGGCCGCCGGTCGTGCGCGATGTCCTCTTCCTTTCCCTGTCTCCACTCTCTATTCACTATTCGACCGGACCGGCCGCGCCGCCACGCCCGGGCAGCGCAACAATCTCTCAGCCGCATCCGTCTAAACCGGGACGGCACGGCTGGCCTTAATCCGGTTGCCGGCTCCGAGTCCACGTCGGGCTAAGGCGGCGGAGTCGCCGGGTGCTCTGTGGTGAATGGAGGCAGCCTGACGCCGTCCGAACCAGGAGGAAGACATGAAACGGAACATCTTGGCAGTGCTGCTGGCCGTGACTGCCTTGGCCGGCGCTGATGCAGGTGAGTTCCTGCTCGACCTGGAGGCCGTCTACACCACGGCTCCGTTCCACCAGCGGGCTCCCGCGATTGCGTCGGACGGCACGAACTCACTCGTCGTCTGGAGTGACGCACGCAGCGGGCCGTCCGACATCTACGGTACCCGCTTCACACCGGAAGGCATCGTGCTCGACCCGGCCGGCATCGCTATATCAGCGGCAACCGCCGTCCAGACCAATCCGGCTGTCGCCTGCGATGGTACCGACTACCTGGTCGTCTGGGCAGACCAGCGCGGGGCGGACACGTCGGATGTTTATGCAGCCAGGGTCGCTGCTGACGGCCGTGTGCTCGACCCATCCGGGATCGCGGTCTCGACTGCGGCCGACCTCCAGGGAGACCCGGCGGTCACATTCGACGGCACGAACTACCTGGTGGTATGGACCGACCTGCGCGGCGGCGATGCCGACATCTACGGCGCGCGGGTGACCCGCGACGGCTCGGTGCTCGATACGTTCGGCCTCGCCCTAGTGGTGGACTCGGCCGGGCAGACCGCGCCGGCAGTGGTCTACGACGGCACGAACGTCCTCCTTGTCTGGGCAGACACACGGTACGACGTCTTGGGGGACATCTACGGCGCGCGGATTACATCGGAGGGCGCGGTGCTGGACTCCGCGGGGTTCGCGATATCCGCCGCGTCAAACTGGCAGGCCAGCCCTGCGGTCGCGCTCGGCGACACCGAGGTACTGGTGGTGTGGCACGACGCGCGCGCCAGCGCCTTCACCGACGTCTACGGTGCCCGGATAACGAGCGCAGGCGAGGTACTGGACCCCGCGGGGATCGGGATTTCCACCCTTGACAACTACCAGTGGTTTCCGAGCGTCGCGTTCGACGGAGTGAACTACCTGGTAGCATGGGTGGACGAGCACGGCCACGGACTCATCTATGGCGGGCGGGTCGGGACCGACGGCGGGGTACTGGACCCGCAGGGATTCCCCATCGGCGGAGCCGAGGACATGTCTTCGCCCGCGGTCGCGTTTGACGGCACGTACAACGCGGTCGTATGGAATGACGTACGGACCGGCCCGGCGGACCTGAACGTCTATGGCGCGCGGGTCGACAGCAGCGGGGTCGTGCTCGACCCACAGAGTGTCGCGCTCTCCACCGCCGCCATCTCCCAGGAGCGTCCGGCGGCGGCATTCGACGGAACCGAGTTCCTGGCCGTCTGGGAGGAAACGCACGACGGCAGCCGCGACGTCCGCGGCACCCGGTTGACGCCCGGAGGTGTGGTGCTCGATTCGATCGGCATCCGGATACCGCCGTCAGGCGGCGAGCAGTCGTATCCGGCCGTGGCATACGGCATGACGGATTTCCTTGTCGTTTGGGAGGAAGGAAGACTCCGAGACCGGGACGTGCGCGGAGCGCGGGTGAGTCCAAGCGGCGAGGTACTCGACTCGGCCGGGCTGCTGATATCGGGCGCGCCGTGGGAACAACTCGTACCGGTGGCGGCGAGCGACGGTGCCGATTACCTCGTTGCGTGGCAGGACTGGCGCAACAGCAACTATGACATCTACTGCGCGCGCGTGTCGCAGACCGGGACGCTGCTCGACACCGCGGGCATCGCGGTCTGCACGTCGGCTGGAAGCCAATTGAGGCCGGCGGTGGCCTGCAACGGCACGGACTATCTGGTATCGTGGCAGGACCAGAGCACTGGCAGCCGTGACATCTACGGCGCGCGGATCAATCGCGAGGGCATTGTGCTCGACCCTGACGGCTTTGTCGTGTCGGCCGCAGCGGGCGTCCAAGAGCAGCCGGCGGTCGCAGCCGAAGGCGACGACTTCCTGGTAGTGTGGTCCGACTGGCGGAACCTCGACCGCGACATGTACGGTGCGCGGGTTACCGGAACCGGCGCGGTGCTGGACACTGCCGGAATCTGCATCTGTTCTGCCCCGGACTCGCAGGGCCCCGCTGCAGTCGAGTACGACGGCACGGACTTCCTCGTGGTTTGGCAGGGCCAGCGCGACGGGGAACAGGACCTATACGGCGCGCGCGTAACCCCGCAGGGAACGATACTCGACACCTTCGCCGTGATTACGCAGCAAGGCTACCAGGTCGACCCGGTCCTTGCCAGCGACGGAGGAAGCAAGATGCTCCTCGCCTACAGCGGCTGGACCGGCGTCGTGGGGGATGCCCCCTACAACAGCCCGCGCATCTGGGGAACACTCTCCCCGCATGCCGGAACCAGCGACCGGCCGACTGAGGTGGCGCGCGCTCCCGAGCGCTTCTCTACCATCGTCCGCAACGTCCTGCTGCTAGGGGACTGTCCCCGCACGGGGACTGTCCCCAAAGCCGTTCTGCTGGATGCGAGCGGCCGCAACGTCCTCGACCTCAAACCCGGCGCGAATGACGTACGTTCGCTCGCGCCCGGCGTCTACTTTGTGGTATGGGAGAGTTCGAGGGACCGAGGATTCAGGGATTCAGGGGCAGCCAAGATCGTCTTGACCAGATAGAAGAATCAGAGCGGAATTCGAGCAGAGACGGCCCCTGAGCCGTCTCTGCTTCGCTGTCGCGGTCGACCGTCAGCCGCAAGAAGCGGAAGTGTCCGTCACTTCCGCCCTGCCTGGGTCATTCCAACCTGCACCTGGACTTCATCGGCCGTAGGATCCGCAGGCTTGTCAACCGGCGGGGTGGGGACCTGCTTCGGGCTTTCGAGCTGCACGGGGTCGGCCGGTACGTTGCCGCCCTGCGCAGGCGCCTGGCGTTTCGGAGGCGTCGGTTTGGCCGGCGGGGTCGGCGGGACCGGTGACTTCTCGCGGTCATTCAGAACCGGTGCGTTCGTCCTCTTCACCGGACGCTTCGGTACTACCTTCGGTTTCTCTGGTTCGCGCGGCTGGTTCCGGTCCCGGCGCGACCCATCATGGCGGCCTCGGCCTCGCGGCGGCGGGTCGTGCCGTCGCGGGGACCACCCGCGCCCGCGATGACGCTCGCGCGGTTGCAGGACCACCTGCTCATGCACGTAGACAGTGTTATACTCGTTGTACTCTTCCTCGACATAGACCGGCTGCACCGGCGCGGGCTCCTCTTCAAAGTACACTGTGTCCACGTATACCACCGGTTCCTGATAGTGTACTTCGCGCACGATCACGGTTGTTTCCGGCGGCGTGTAGTAGGGCTCAGCCGAATACGGCTCCAAGCCGGTGACTGCGGGCCGGGCGCAACCGGCCACCAACGCGGCCAAGGCAATCGGGATGAGTAAGCGGTTCATAGGACCTCCTGTAGACATCACTGTATATACAGACCGCCCCTCCGTCTATTCCCTGCGCCGGGTCAGCCCTGCGCTCGCCGCTGCGGGCTATCAGTTCTACTGGGGGGTATGCGGCAAGCCGTCAGCCGCTGGCTACGAACCGTTCGCTGTCGCGCCCGGCACTCATCGCTCCGCGTTTGTCGCTCATCGTTCTCCGCCCAACTCGACCATCCTGTAATGCTGCGGCGAGCACAGGATGGGCTCGCCTACAATACGGATCTAAGCTCTTCCTTCGTCAGGTCGCAGTCGCGCAGGATCTGCGCGAGCAGGCCTGGACCGACCGTCTCTCCGCGGTGAACCGGTACGACCGTACAGCGGCCAGCCGGGTTCCGCAGGAAATGATGGCTTCCCCTGATTCGGATCACAACGAAGCCCTGCTTCTTCAGGGTCTTTATGAGGCGCTCGCCCGAGAGCGAACGGAAGTCGCTCACGCCGGGACTGATACCCGCTGAACGCCGACGAACTGGTTCGTGACCGGCTCCTCGACTTCCAGGCAGAGCGCTATCGCCTCCTGCACTCGCTTCATCAGAACATCGAGCGACTTCGCCTGGGTGTGACAACCGCGAAGCGCCGGAACCGAAGCCACGTAGTATCCGTCCTCGTCCTTCTCGATGACTACGTCGAACTCTCTGTGCATGTCTGATCCCTCCACGCTGGTGCCACGCGGCCGGGATTTGGACGTCCGGCACTCATCGGCCCGCGCACCTCGCCGCGCATTCTTCATGGTTCACATACTACGCGCAGGCGCGCGTCACGTCAAATCACCCCGAACAATATGTCACTCCTGCTGCTAGCCGTCGGCCGTCATCATCGTCTCGACCAGACCGACCATCTGGTCGTGTCGGGCTTTGACATCACCCTGAACATGGGAGGCGTCCGCTCCCTCATGGTCTATCCCTCGCTTTGGTGCGGGCCAAGAGGAGAACGGCAACGGCATGCTGTGTGATCTCACCGCCCAAGGAATCGATCAGTGTCCGGATCGCACCGTAGAGCCGCCGCTGGGTGCCCGGGCTGAGCAGGATGTGACTGGACTGGGTCCTTAACTGGTCAATGTACTCACCGGCCGTGCACTTTCGCTGCCAGGGATAGCGGCGGATGACCGCGGGCACGAAATGGCCCGAGCCGGTGATCTTCTCGGCCTGTTTGCGGATGTGGTATTCGGGTGTGCGCGGCTCCTCGACCATCCGTGGAGCATGCTTTCGGTAGATGCCGTTCAGCGCAGCGTGGAAGTTCTTCTGCCTGGGGTAGCCGAAATTCCAGAGCAGTGCCAGGTGGCCCCCGGGTTTCAGCGCTCGGGCGGACCGGGAGAAGCCAGTAGTCGGTCGAACCCAATGGAATGCCTGTGCCGCCAATACGATATCGAAGCACCCGGCCGAGACCTTCCATTCCTCGAAGGCGAGATTGCGAATCTCGACGTTCGGGAAGTCCTTCAGCTTCGCCGCGGCGAATGCCGCCATCTTCGAGCTCAGCTCCAATCCGAGGATTGAGAAACCTCGGCGGGCCATCGGCAGGGTCGCCTGGCCGGTGCCCGGGCCGACCTCGAGGACTCGGCTACCGGTGGAAACACCGGAGAGTTGCACGATGTCGTCGAACAACTGCTCCGGATAGGTCGGCCGTGTCCGGTCGTACAACTCGACGACCGAATCGAAGCTGCGCCGTCGCAGTTCACGCCGGCCCGCTGACTTGAGCGGCAGGTGGCGGTAGATATCGGGCTTACGGGGCTTCATCGTTGGCGGTCCGGGACGCTCCCCACG
>CAYOCZ010000069.1:0-11490 GCA_964402475.1 uncultured bacterium
CTGACCAGGACATATTCGTACCTCCATGTGCTCAGAAGTGTTACCTATGTCCTGATAATAACCTGTTACCTATGTCCTGAGTCCGGACCAGGGGGTCCCCGGAGTTGTCCTCGGATTCGTCCACGAGGTTGTCTGTGGAGTCGCTTTCCGGCTTGCGAAGAAGGCAACTTCCATCTGAGTTCCACTAGCGACTCCGAACGCTGTGGCCAGCGTAACTCTGTATGGAATCCCGGCCGTTGTCGTTCCGGCTCCTCTGACCATCGCGGTCTTGGTCGCAGCCATCGTCGTCCTCGAGGTAGCTCTGACCGCCGCTCTCACGGTCGCCTTGAGGGCCGCTTTCAGAGCAGCTTTGCGACGAGCTCTCCCGGGAGCAGCCAAAGGGGTTTCCAGCTGCCGATAGGCGATGGCCGACTGAGGACGAGACCCCTCCATCAGCATCGGTGCGACGTTTCGCGTCTGTCGCAGTGGCAGAGGGCGGAAGGTGGTTGGCGGGTCGTGTAAAGCAGCTATTGACAACGGCCACGGGGTGTCTAGAATGAACCCAGCTTCGGGTTGCGTATCGGGTGGTACGTTGGCCTGTGTCTAGCCGGGTAATAGTCCGGTGGGACGACCGACCGAAGCAGATGCTCTTTAGATTAGGACTATGCGCCCGCGGGGCGCAGATTGGGGATGGGTGTGACCAATTTTATGCACCGCGACTCGGCAAATGAGGGCTGAGCCATGGCAACCAACAGATCGACCGACATCGGCTTGGCCGATGCGCTGACGCGACCGGGCGATTCGACGACGACCATCTGGCGGCCGCGGCGCATCGGACCCCGCTTCCGCTGGCTGGACCACGACACAATCAAGCTGGTTGACGGCAAGCTGGCCGGCCAGGAATTCGGCCTCAAGACCGACATCCAGCGTACCACTGCGGAACTCGTCCTGACCGAGGGCAAGGAGCGCTGCGGCGAGCTCTCAGTCGAGCGCAACCCGCCTGACAAGGGCGTCATCCTTACGGACATCGGAGTGCGCGAGCGGCTGCGCGGCAATGGACTCGCCGCGATCATGACGTGGTGCGCGTTCCGTGAGATGGTGCTGGCTCAGGAGACTTCGACGTTCCGCATCCGGATGGTGCACTCGCAGAAGTCTGGCGAGCAGGGCGCCGAGGTGCAAAACGTCGGCAGCGGCGTCATTGCCGCCCGGCTCGGGTTTGAGCCGGAAATGGACCTGCAGCAGGCGCTCGACCCCCGCAACGTCACCGGCGTGGATATCATCGACAAGCAACTCGACACACCGCCCGGGCTCCGGATAATGCTGAGGTCGGAACCACTGGTCCTTGTCGCCTTCGCGCTCAACCCGGATACGCTGAAGCCGCTGAGCGAAGACAGCATGTACGTCGAGCTCAGGAAGGACCGGGATCTGATGCGTGACTGGGCGCTCTCGGGCCGGCTGGTCTTCTGCAACGGCAACTACTGCCTGCGTCGTGCTAAGGCCGAACGGTTTGCCGACATTCTCGCCACCGATGCGGAAGAGGCCCGGCTGTTCCGGGCCCGCGTTCGCGGCTTCTAGCCGAGCCGATCACGCTCTTCGGCCGTTGATAGTCGGCCGATTGTCGGTATCCTTATGACAATCTGAGGTCAGGCGCCTCGCGTCGGCGCAGCCGTTTGCTTGGTCGGGCCGACCCGGCGCCTGATAAGGGAGGAAACGTGAAGCTTCTCATCCGTTGGTTGATTGCAGCGCTGGCTCTCTTCCTGGCCGCCTGGATTGTGCCCGGCATCAGAGTCGCGCCTAACGCCTGGTGGGTCTATGCGGTGATGGCGGTCGTGCTCGGCCTGGTCAACGCACTGATTCGCCCGGTGCTGAAGTTGCTTTCCTGCGGGCTAATAGTCCTGACGTTCGGGCTGTTCTCGCTGGTCATCAACGCGCTGACATTGTGGCTCTCATCGTACATCGCCGTCCACTGGTTCCACGTCGACTTCTACGTGCGCGGGTTCTGGGCCGCGTTCCTGGGCGCGCTGGTCGTCAGCGTCGCCAGCCTTATCCTGCACGCTCTGTTCCGGGACAAAGAACCAGCGACAAAGTAGCCGGCAGTTGCGCGGCCGTCGCGGGCGGCTATTCTCTCTCGCATGAAAGGCCCGAGGCCTCGAATCGCTGTTGTCGGCAGCTTCGTGGTTGACCTCGTGTTCAAGGTGAAGCGCCGGCCCGGACCGGGCGAGACGATGCTGGCCGATGACTTCGGGATGTTCCTCGGCGGCAAAGGGTTCAACCAGGCGGTCGGGGCGAGACGGCTCGGTGCAGACGTGAGCATGGTCGGCCGGATCGGGGATGATGTCTTCGGCGACATGTTCATGGCGAAGCTGGAGCAGGAAGGAATTGACTCAAGCCGCGTGACGCGCGACCCGAAGGCGGGAACCGCCATAGCCTCGCCGGTCATCGACGCAAGCGGACAGAACAGCATCATCGCCGCGCCACGGGCCAACATGCGCGTGACGCCGGCTGATGTCCTCGTAGCGGAGGAGCAGATTGCGGCGGCTGACGTTCTGATGCTTCAGTTCGAGATACCGACGGCAACGTCGAAGCGCGCCGCTGAGATTGCGCGCAAACACGGGACGATGGTTCTGCTTGACCCGGCGCCGGTTGAGCACGGCTTTGAGCGGTTTGCCGCGCCGATAGACTATGTTGTGCCGAATGAGATAGAGGCGCACATGTTGACCGGCAGGATGACGCCCGAGGAGGCTGGGGCTGTGCTGCTGCCCGAGACGCGACGGGGCGTGGTTGTCTCGCTCGGCGAGCAGGGTGCGATGGCGATTGACCGCGCCGCGTTGCTCCGGTTCCCGGCGTACAAGGTTAAGGTCGTTGATACTACCGGCGCGGGGGATGCGTTCCGGGCCGGGCTCGCAGTCAAGATTGCCGAAGGTGCCAGCCTCGCTGACGCGGTGCGGTTCGCCAACGCCTGCGGCGCTCTGGCCTTCACCGTTATGGGCGCGGAACCGTCCATGCCGAGGCGGGACGATGTCGAGCGTTTGTTGACCCAAGGTGAGAGGGAGTGAACGATGGGACTTTTCTTGGACAGTGCGAAGATTGAAGAAGTAAGGCATGTAGTCGAACTCGGGTTCCTGGCCGGGGTGACGACAAACCCGACCATCATGGCAAAGGCGGATGGGCAACCGAAGGAGATCATTCGGCAGATATGCGCGATTTCGCCCGGACCCGTGTTCTACCAAGTCACGGCGAAGTCGGCCGCTGAACGCGAGCGTGAAGGCAGGGAGTTCTTCTCAATCAACCCGGAGAAAATCGTGCTCAAGATACCTGCGACGACCGAGAACATGGCACTGATGACCAAGCTGTCGCTGGACATCCCGTGCGCCGCGACCGCGGTCTATTGCGGTCACCAGACGCTGGTCGCCTGTGAGGCGGGCGCCGCGTACGTGATTCCATACGTGAACCGGGCGACGCGGCTGCTCGGGGACGGGTGCAAACTGGTGGCTGAGATGGCGGGAGTGCTCAAGGCTTCCGGCAGAAGCGCTGAGATTCTGGCCGCCAGTATCAAGTCAGGCGAAGAGGCGACGCAGGCTGTGCTTGCCGGCGCGAATCACCTGGCCCTGCCGCTCGACATTCTGCTGGGCCTCGGCAATCACCCGCTCTCGGACGCGGCTATCGAGGAGTTTGGTCGGGCGGGCCAGTAACCCGGAATCCACCACAAAGACACCAAGGCACCAAGCGCCGGACGCGCTCTCGGACAGGGGCCGCTGGGGCCAAGTCAGAAGTAAGAATGCAGATACCAGAATGCAGAAGTTCTGGACCGACAAATGCGGTGTGGCGATTGGTAGCTCGCGGCGGAGCCGCGGTTAGCCTTGTGTCTTTGTGTCTTGGTGGTTGACCGGCTGCTCCTCGATCGTCTCTTCTCCGGCAGAGTTGCGGTGCAGCGAAGCAAGCCGCGGGTGCTTGTAGGGTGACTGTTCCGACAGTTTTCTCGTGGCCTTGAAGAAGATCACCCAGAAGAGAACCGCCATCGTGAGCAGGCTTAACACCATCAGCGGCCTCTTGTCGAGCGCGAAGACGATGAAGTCGTAGAGCCCGTGGGCGATGACCGCCAATCCAAAACCCAGAGCCGATAGCCAGTTGCCGACCCGGTCGTTGCGGGCGAACTTGGCCTCCCCTAGGAAGTAGCCCATCAGTACGCCATCAAAGGCGTGGCTCGGCATCGCCAGCAGTGCGCGCATCACGCCGGTTCCTGCGCCGTTTGAGAAGATGTAGATGACGTTTTCGAGTGTCGCGAAGCCGAGCGCGGCCATCACCGAGTACATTATCCCATCATAGGGTTCGTCGAACTCGGGCCGGTGATAGGCGTAGAACCGCACGACGAGGAACTTCGCGCCTTCTTCGACCAGGCCGACGATGATCATCGCGCCGAGGAAGGCTTGGAGCAGGCTGGGTGTGCTTGAGCGCCAGCCGGTCAGCTTCTGAAGCGACAGGGATGTGATTGCCGCGGGCACAAGTGAGGCGGCGCCGAGGCCAAAGGTCACCAGCATGACGCCGATGGGTTCCTTTCGGTACTTGTCGCGGAGGTAGAAGAAGAGGAAGAGCGCGACGGCCGGGGCGATGGCGAGGACGAGAAGGCCTACCATCTGCCAGAGAATTCAGAAGTCAGATACCAGACGTCAGAATGCAGAAGTGCGGACGGCCGGAGTCCGGATGGCGTCAGGCGGGAGGCGGGTGTCGGATTGCGGCGAATGGCTAGACTATGGGTTCGAACAGGTATTCGGGCCGGCCAGCCGGCGACCGCTCGCGTAGGAACGTCACCTGGAACGATATCGGGCCGGCGTGGGCGAACTCGAACCGGAGGCGGCCGTTGCGGAGCTGGTAATCACCTTCGTCCAGCAGACAAGGCTTGGTTCGGGGCGGCGGAGCCTCGGCCGAAGGGTGAACGCGGCCGGGCCGGACAAAAGCGGCGTAGAGTCGCGAGTGCGGCACGAGGCCGGTGCCACGCACTAGCACTGGCCAGCGGTTCTCGAGAAACAGCGGCGCGCTGTTGAAGCTCAGTGCGATGCAGTCCTTACTGCGGCCGAGCAGGGCCCGGCCGAGCTGGGGTCGGGAACGGGAATAGACCTGGACCGTGGCGCTCCCGTGGAGCGGGGGAAGCTGATCGAGCCGGATCGTGCCACGTGCCCGCACCTTCGCGCCGCGCCGGGCCGGAAAGAGGTGGCGCAGTTCCTCCACAATCTCATCGAGACCCAGATGCCTGGTAATGAGATCGGCGAGGGCTGCGCGGCTGCGCGGCAAGGCGACATCGAGCCGACCGTGCCTTGCTAGGCGTGACAGCTCCGCATGTACGAAGTTGTCGAGTAGGCTTCGGGCCGGCTCGAGTCTGATGCCCTTCATAGATTGAGTATACGAGCCCGAGCGCACTGGTCAAGCCGCGCGCGAACCTCGGCGACGCCGTGATGCTCTGTTCGCAACCAGCGCGATAGTCCGTCTGCTCGCAAGGACCATCGGTTGCGTTTCCAGCAGGTGCCAGGAAAAGACGGTCAAGCCCCGCCAAGAGCCAATATCCGAGGTGCGACAGTCGTTTCTGTCGCGCCACGTAAGACACGTAGTTGAGTGACATACGCAAAGGGGCTCCGAGCACGTTCCTATGTCGCAATTCCGTCGCCGAGGGCTACCGCTGTTAGTGCTTGATAATAAAGGATTTACGTTAGTGGCCAGTTTTGGCAGATTGGCACGTATTCTGCATAGCAATGAATGATGAAAGCGGACTCCAACGTTCTCCGCGATAGTGGCGACGGCTGCAGCATTCGGTCGTCACGCCTCCGCGATTCGAACATAGGCTGCGGTTTGCCTCCGGGCCGGCACTCGCCTATCGTGGAGCTTCTTCCCCAGCGTGGTTCCACCGTTTTCGTCCTGTCGGCTCGGAGATCTCGTTTCAACAAGGTCGGCGCGGCGATCAGTTGTCTGGTCCCCACGCAGTCAGCCTCAGCACTGGACCGGCCGTGTCACACCCATCCCGGCCAAGATCCAAATAGCTGCGTTAGTCTATTGCTGCGCCGACCTTCGCTGTTGTCCGTCTGATCCTCAGTTGGCTCGCGCCGCGACGGCCCGTTTGTCGCGGCGCTCTAGTTTGGTGCGGGACGACCCGAACCAGCGACCGTTCCCTGCCCTCTGGCCATCACGGCAATGCCACTCACGAGGCCCGAAAGCCAGCGCCCCGGCTCGAGCCGGGGCGCTTCCAAAGGAGGGGCGATGGTTCCTCGCACATGCCGCGAATTCACCTGCTAGACTGACCGGTCGGGATCCATCTGTCGGCCGGTTTCTGTCTGATTCGCTAGTGGCAGCAGATTGTACACCCCAGACGGGTTACGCTGCCGAATCAGGATAAGACCACCAAGGGGTCTTGTCAAGCGAGGCAATCATGATTGTTACTATTTGAAGGTGAAAGACTTACACGATTGCGCCGGCGCCAGAGTTGCCCCGCCGGAGTTGTCCACAGGCCTAGGTCATTGAAACACTATGGGTTACCGATTCAGACCCCCCTCGCAGCCGCCTCCACCTCGGATTAGCCGCGCCGCCAGAGAGCGTGAGCCAGCCTAAAGTTTGAGCCGACGGTTAGTTAGAACGCGCCGATGTTTGTTCTGCCTCCGCCCGTGCCGATGCAGGGCGAGCTCCTCTTCAGCCGGAAATCGCCGTTCTCTCGATCGACGAAACGCGGGTCCCGGAGGATGTTGCTGTCGCCGGGTGTCACCCGGTCGAAATCGACTCCGTTGCCGAACAGGCAATTCCGCCGCACAACGAGTTTGCCCTCGGGTTGGTCGGTCACTATTCCTCGCTGGTTGAATGCGATGATGCAGCCGGTAATCACCGTGTTCGAGTCGTCCCGGGCCGCGTGGATTCCGACCTCACCGTTGTCCGCAACCGTGCAGCGCGAGATGTTCGCGAAGGCTCGTCCGGCAAAGGAACTCAAGTAGATGCCGCGGTCACCGTTGCCGACGATGAGGCAGTGGTCGATGAACTGCTGCCCGTCTCTTACCCATATCCCGTGCGAATCGGCACCGCGCACGGTGAACCCGGAGACCCGGTTGCTGTCGGTGCGCAGTTCGATCGCCGCATACGCGTCTTCGACGTCAACAACGGTTGTTGCAGGGTCGGCACCAAGCAGCGTGATGTGCTGCAGTTTCAGGATCTTCACGACTTCGTGATACTCGCCCGGCATCACGAATACTGTGTCGCCGTCTCGGGCCGAGTCGAGCGCAGCCGAGATTGTCAGGAACCGGGTGCTGCTGTCCTGGGCGACGAGGAATTGCCCGACCGGCACGATTCGAACCGGCGTAGTTTCGGTGTGGGCCGCGCACCCGACATGCGCCAGTACAACGGCGAAGGGAATCCAGCAGATTCTCATCTGGGAGTGATTATGCGCTAACGTTCCCGGGTGTCAATCAGGAAAGGTCCGGCTGCACCGACGGGTTGGCGCAGCCGGACTTCGTCCTCGTCGTAGACCGAAGGAGGCGGTCATGCAACCGGTGGGTAGGGGTCCCACACCCGTGCGATGTCATTTACCCCCGGAGACTCGTGTCTATTCCGCTATTGCCAGAACCACATGAGGTTGCTAGAATTACAGCGTGAAGGCGGCCCAGTACTGCGTCGTGGCCTTCCCGAAACTGGACAGCGAGGCGCAGATTCAGGAACTGAGAGAGCAGTTTCCGACCTGGTACTACCGCGTCAGGCCGTATGTCCCGATCGTACTGCCGTTTACGCCCGTTACCCTCGACGAAATCCAAAACGTTTCCGACCACGTCGGCAGAGTCCGGCGCAATCTCCATCCGCTTGCCGTTTCCTTCTCCCAGTGCATCGAACGTGGCGAGTCACTTTTCTTCGAAATCGAAGAGGGTCACGATGAACTCACTCAACTTCACACGGCTATGACTGGCTCCGAGCCGCTGTCCCTGCTTGACGGTGCACGGGCTTACGAGCCGCAGGTCTGGCTCGGTCGCGTAACCGACGCCCGCCAGCGGGCCTATGCCCTGGCCGAAGCCAACCGCATCGGTCGTTCGCTCGGCATAGTTGACGCCGTGACCCTGCTCAGAATCGAGCCGGACGAAGAACACAAACTCGTCGCCATGTTCCCCTTCGGCATCGGCCGCGTCGATTACTACGACCGTTCCACGTCCTGACTGCGTCGCTGAAGTCGCTAGACCTGCCCATCGTGTAGCCGTTTCACAGACACTGCGCTAGTTCCGCAACACACCCGCTGCACGTTCCCAAAAAGGGGGCGACCGACGGTCTGCTGCTTGTGAGTCTGAGGCTCTCGGCCGGCCAGCGCTACCGCCGCACGTACACCCTGACATTGGCGGACGTCTCGTTTTCCGCCTGGTCCACGGCGAAGGCACGGAGTAGGTAGACGTGCTCGGTGTCGGTCCGGCAGTCCACCGCGACCCGGTACGTGTCGGCTTGGGCAGTCGTGACCATACCCAGCATCTCGGTGTACGCGAAGAACGCGACGAAGTCCATCCGGCGGTCGTCTGTTGCTACCGCGACCAGCGTGTACACGTCAGGGTCCACGGTGTCTCCGTCGTGCGGGTAGACCCAGCTTATCACGGGTGGCACGGTGTCCGGCAACTCCTGGTCGCAGCCGGCGGGCAGGAACGCAAGCAACGCAAACAGTGGGGCAATGATCAGTTTCATGGCGCGATAACCACAGCATCGATGTACGGGCTGAACTCCCGGCAATAGAGCACGCCGGCCGTGTCCTCGTGTACATTGATGGCAGCATCGTACGTGTTCGGATCTCCAGCCGCGACCAGCGAAGTAGTCACCAGCCGGCCGACTACCGCGCCGCGTCTCAAGTCGAGCGTATCCACGACACCGTGCTCGGTGTATATCGACTGACTGCAGCCGACCTCAACCTGGTGGTCCTCGACCTCGAACGCGGACATCGAGAGGTTAAAGACCATGGAGCGCGTACTCGGCCCGTGACTGTGGCAGCTGAGGCCGACAAGCAGCGAGAGCGCCGTCGCGCCGGCCATGAAGAACCTCATGCCGCCATCTCAGTCTGGCCCGCCTTGCTGTCAAACAACGTGAGAAGGCCGCTCTTGCGTCGCCGTGATTCTATCGCCCACCCCCGACGCGGCCGGTGTTCTTGAGGTCGTGGTGGAACTTGGGCCAGGGGGAGCTGGCCAAGGGACTCCTGCCCTTGAGTGCGTACAGGTAGCCGTCCTTGCTGGTGAAATAGACCTTTCCATCCGGGCCGATGGTCGGCGATGACTGGATGGCGCCGTCGCTTTCGAACTGCCACTTGGCCGTACCGTCAGGGTTCAGTGCATATACGCTGTTGTCGGCCGACCCGAAATAGACCGTCCCGTCTGAGGCGATTGTCGGTGAGGCGCTGACGCTGCCGCCGGTCAGGTACTTCCACTTGAGCGTGCCATTGGGGTTCAGGGCATAGAGGTTGCCATCGTCCGACCCGAAGTAGATAGTACCGTCGGACGCGATTGAGGCTGCGCCCAGGACAACGCTGTCGGTCGCAAACTGCCACTTGAGCGTGCCGTTGGGGTCCAGGGCATAGAGGTTGCCATCGTCCGAGCCGCAATAGACTGTGCCGTCAGCGCCAAATGAAGGGGAGGCGTGGATGGCGCCGCCGGTCTTGTATTCCCACTTGACTGTGCCGTTCGGGTTCACGGCGCAGATGTTGTCGTCATCCGACCCGACGTAGATCACGCCGTCAGCCGCAACGGCAGGGGAGGAACGGCCGACCCTGTTAGCCAGGATTCGCCAATTCTTCGAGCCGTCAGGATTGACGGCGTGGAACCAATGGTCCAGCGAGGCGACGTAGATGGTGCCGTCGGCACCGAAGGCCGGCGATGAGTGTATTGAACCGTCTGTTGGGTAGCTCCACTTGAACGAGCCGTCAGAGTTGATGGCATACAGCACGTCGTCGGACGAGCCGACACAGATTGTGCCGTCCGACGCGATCGCCGGGGAGGACCGGATATCGTCGTCGGTCGTGTAGCGCCATCGGAGCGTGCTGTCAGTGCGGAGGGAATAGAGAGCGCCGTCCGGTGAGCCGACATAGATGCTGCCGTCCGGACCGATGGCCGGCGACGAGTAGAAGGACTTTCCCTCCGAGGTTATCAGCTTGAACCGCCACAGGCGTAGCGTGTCGGGCATGCGGATCCTGATATTGTGCGGGACAGACCACTGCGACATCGCATTGCCGGTGTCCTTTGCCTGCGCCGTTACCGCGTACGTGTCGGGCACTGGCCAAGTGTGGTCCATTAACACCGATTCTCCCGGCGCGACAAACGCACTCCAATCGGATGTTTCGCCGTCACCCCACGCGAACCTGATTGCCACGTTCATGCTCTCCGGATGGAATGCGACAGTGGCGAATGAATAGGTTGAATCCTGTCCCCCTTTGGCGGGCCCATCCGGCTCTGCGGGCGCATCAGGGGCCGGGCGAGCCACGAACACCCGCACCACAAGCGCGGTGGACCAATCGGAGCTTTGAAGCTCCTTATCCCGTGCCTGTGCGCGGACTTCGTAGGTGCCAGTATCGGACCAGGCGTGAGTGATCGCGACCGTGTCCCCGCTTGCCGACAAGCCTGACCAGTCCGACACGGTGGAATCACCCCAGTCGAAACGGACGGCCACGCTGTCGCCATCGGGGTCGGTCGCGATTGTCGTGAAGGTGTAGGTCGTATCCGTGAAACAGGAGTCGCGGCCGACTGGCACGGTCGGAACGTCAGCCGCGTGGTTCTTCTTCGTGCACGAAAACACCGCAACCAGCGCCACGGCAGCAGGCAATAGGAGAGATAGTCTAGCGTGACTTCGATACATTTGGACCTCCCGCGACGCTCACGTGTCGTCGTCTCAGGCTTCTATCTACGCGTGTAGTCTATGATTGGATTGCTGCCGTGTCAACGTGGCGGTCTTCCGCTGGAGACGACCACTGGCGCCGCATTAGGGGACGCGGAGGTTGATGGCTTTGGGCAGCGCGGCAAGACGGAAGCGTCTGAAAGGCTGAGGAACCAGCACGTCGCCGTCGAGCTCAATCTGGACCGGCTCCAGGAACTCGAGCTCAAGCTCCGGGCTGCGCAGCATCCGGACTTCCTTCAAGGTAACGTGGGTGCCGGCAACGAAGCGCGGCAACTTGCGCAGGGCTGAGAACCATCCCATGCTGAAACCGATACAGACCTCGATTAGCCCATCGTCGGGCTGTGCCTCAGGCGCAACCTTCATCCCGCCGCCGTAGTACCGGCCGTTGGCCGCCGCGATCATCAGGACCCGGCGTTCGGTTTCAAACTCGCCCGCGCGAATCCGCACAAGCGGGCACGCGAGGTCACGGAGCGCACGGATTACGGCAACCAGGTACAGCGGCAGGCCGCGCAGGTGCTTCGACTTCTGGGCCTCGGCCGTAACCGCGGCGTCGAACCCGAAACCGGCCGCGTTGACGAAGTACGTCCGTTGCGAACTTGCCTCGTCCGACATTTCAACCCGGATGACGTCGATCGGACG
>CAYOCZ010000070.1:0-11448 GCA_964402475.1 uncultured bacterium
ATACGGGCGAGGGTCGAAGCGCTCAAAGACCGACCTGACAAAGTGCAGTCCTGCAAGTTCGCCGCTCTGCGTTCTCGCGGGGAGCCATCCGTGCCGGCTCAACTCGCACTCGACGGCCTCGACCGCCAACTCCGCCGCAAGTAGCACTGGCGGCGTCTGTTTTGCCGGGCTCTTGGCGTTGTTACCGAGTGCTCGGCGTTGACAGGCGGCAGGCTAGGTCTACAATTCCTGCGAGGAGAAATGATACCCCGCCTGCCAAGAGAGTCTGCGCGGCCGACCGGCTACGCGTGGAGCTTCTCCCCTGAGGCTATGAGTCGTGAGAGACAGCGCTGCCCGTTCTGCAATACGAGATAAGTTGTGTCCCCGAAATCCCCAGAAAGATCAGTTCCGGTGCCTACTTCGTGCCGCTTGACATGGGCACGGAGCAAGTTAGGCTCAAGGCCGTGGTGAGATAAACCCGTCATTCGGAGGGGCGGGCAGCCCGCCCCTCCGAGATTGGAGCGTGGTTATGAGGAAACTGCTGTCCGTGCTCGTTCCCCTGGCGCTCTTCGCGCAGGTAGAGGTGGATACTGTCATCAGATTCCCGAGATGGGTCGGGGATGGTTGCTTCTTCCCTGAACTCAACAAGCTCTACGTCAACGACTATCCCAACGGTTACTTCGTGCTCGATTGCTCTACGTATGAGTTGAAACCCGACTTGCCGGCGCCGGTGCTCTTCGGCCACTACTCGTACAACTGGCGCAGACAGAAGCTCTACGTAACCTGCAATCCGCGTCCAGACAGCACGCTGGTCATCGACGTCGCTGCTGACTCGATTATCGGATGGCTGGAAGTCTGTCGCGAGTGGCACTCGGACGTCTACCTGAGTGACGTTGACCGCCGGTACAAGCCGGCCGTGGATACGCTCTACGAGTACGACTGCGCTACCGACACGGTGACACGCCGGCTGCCGATACACAGCACCTGCGCCTCATGGGACTCGGTCGGACACAAGCTCTACGTGGGGCAGGGCTCGCTCAAGAAGCTGTATGTCTATGACTACCTGAACGACTCGTGCTTGAAGGTCATAGACGTCAGCGCGATTCCAGCTACCAAGCCCGACGCCTGCGTGTTCAGCCGCACGTACCGCAGGGCGTACGTTTCTTCGGAGCAGCGGGAGCTGTCGTACGCGCGGGTCGGCATAGTGGACACCGAGCGGGATACGCTGCTTTGCGTGCTGCCCGTGCGAGTAACGAAAGGACTGTACCGGCAGGTTGTCGTCGACGAGCGGGACGGCAAGGTCTACATGACCGACTGTGACGGTCATTACGAAACGCCCGATACGATGTGGGTGATTGACTGCGCAACGGACTCAGTCTTGAGGAAGTTCGAGTGCGT
Organism: uncultured bacterium; assembly: GCA_964402475.1. GTDB lineage: Bacteria > Hydrothermota > Tepidihabitantia > Tepidihabitantales > Tepidihabitantaceae > UBA2258. The sequence goes on from CAYOCZ010000070.1 coordinate 1,378, forward strand.
GCGCGCTGGAGGCACCGACCAATTCATGCGCTGGGTGCCGTGGAGCAACCGCATCTATCTCATCAATACTGGTCCTGATCCCACCCATCGCAGCTCTCTGGTCGTCATCGACTGCAACACCGACTCGGTCATCGTGCCGGGTATGCTGCTGAGTGTTGGTGATGGGTGCATGTACGAAATCCTTCTCGACCCGATTCGTGAGCGCATCTTCGTCACCGGGGGTGACACGAACACGGTCTACGTCCTGCGCGACGTGGAAGGCGGCGTGGTTGAGGAACCGGCTTCGGCTGAACCGGCCGAGGCTCCGGGTCTGCGGGTGCAGATGACACCCAGCGGATTTGAGTTGCGCTATTCCGTCCCGTCGCCATGTCGTGTTGACCTGTCCGTCCACGACCAGATGGGCCGTGAAGTCAGACTGCTCGTGGCGGCGGAGCAATCGGCCGGTGAGCACTGTGTGAACTGGGACTGCCGAGACTCGAATGGGACTTTGGTCCCCCGCGGCGTCTACTTCTGCCGTCTGACGGCAGGCTCCGCATCGTCCGCCGAGCCGACGGCCGTTGCCAAGGTCGTGGTGACGAGATGAGGCGAAGCGAACAAGCCCGGATGCAAATCGGCCTGACCATTCCCGGGAGTGGCCCTGTCGCGAGGCCGGCGGCTGAACCTCCGGCCGCGCTATCCATCGCGCGGCGACTACGGTCCGACGCCAGAGGAATGCTGACAAGAGTGCAGAGTTGGAGCCGCCGGCACGGTCTGGAGGGGTATCAAGTTGCCTACTTCTTCGCCTTGCTCGGCTGCGGCATCCTGTTCGGTCTATTCGTCGGCGGCTATGTGGGATTCATGGATGCTACAACGCCGCCCGCAGACTCGCCCTATGGCCTCTCACAACCAGCCACCTCCGACGGACAATGGGCCGCCATGATGAGACGATACCGGTCGGCGTCGCATCGCCCGCCCGAGTCCGCAGCGGAGAGCATGCAGGAATCCTCCTGGCGGCATCTGACCGTCGGTGCCACCCTGGGGCAGGCCCTCCAAACAGGACTAGCGAGTGATAGCGAAGTTGGACCGAAGCTGGCATACGGTGCGGCTGGAGATTGGCTGTCAGGCGAGTAAGACGTAGAGTCGCGTCCGTCCAAAGGTCGTGGTGACGAGATAAGCGGGCAGTAGACAGAAGACAGTAGGCAGTAGACAGGGCAGGGGCGGGCGAAAGCCCGCTCCTCGGGTTTCTCGGATGGAACCAGGGGAGTGGCAGACGCCGCCCGGATGGGGGCGCGACACAGCCTGGAAGGTGGATACCAGGTGGCCTGAGGTGCGAGAAGTGACTGCCAAGTAAGGGGTTATGCGCTATGGGACGGCGGCATTCCCGACGTGGGTCTTGGTCTCAGCGACTGGCGGTTTCTCTCCCTGCACCTTGACTTTGCTGAGGTTATTGGTATACTTCCGCCGCTGCGGCTGGGGGCAAGTCCGTGTTCCGGGTGAAGTCAGGTGTCAGATGCTGGATGCCACCAGTCAGAAGCCCGGAAACCGCGAGCCGGATGCTCGCGGCCGGCCGCCGTTTTCTCGCCGACAATACCATTCGAGGAGGCGTTACGACCAAGATTCTGAAGAAGCAGGTGCTTTCTCCGGGAATCAAGCGTTTTGAGCTGGATGCCGCGGAGATTGCGCGCAAGGCTCTGCCCGGGCAGTTCGTTGTCCTTCGGGTCAACGAAGAGGGCGAGCGGATTCCGCTCACCGTGGCGGACGCGATTCCGGACAAGGGCATTCTCGTAATCGTGTTCCAGGAAGTCGGCAAGTCAACGCGGCTGCTCGGCTCGCTCAATGAGGGCGACACGATTCTGGACCTGATCGGACCTCTGGGCCGGCCTTCGCACGTTGAGAAGTTCGGGACCGTGGTCTGCATCGGCGGCGGGGTCGGGACGCCAGAGATATTCCCGGTCGCCCGCGCCCTGAAGCAGGCGGGCAACAAGGTGATTTCCATCATCGGGTTCCGCAACAAGGACCTGATTCTGATGGCGGATGAGATGAAGTCGGTTTCGGACGAGCTGATTGTCTCGACCGACGACGGCTCGAATGGCACCAAGGGATTTGTGACCGACATGCTGAAGAACGTGATTGACCGCGGCGAGAAGGTTGACCACGTGTTCGCGGTCGGGCCGGTGATAATGATGAAGATGGTGTCCAAGGTGACTGAGCCGTACAAGATCCCGACCGTGGTGTCGCTGAACCCGATAATGCTCGACGCAACCGGCATGTGCGGAGTATGCCGGGTTGACGTGGGCGGTGAGACGAAGTTCGCCTGCGTCGACGGGCCGGAATTCGACGGGCACAAGGTTGATTTTGACCTCTTGATGTCGCGGCTGCGCACCTACCTGCCCGAGGAGAAGCAGTCGCTTGAGCAGTATGAGGCGGCGCAGAAGCCCGGCGGGTGTTGCGGCGGCAAAGGAACGTGCCATGCCTAAGCCCAACCCCAAGAAGACACCGATGCGCGAGCAGGAGCCGCTGGTCCGCGCCCGCAATTTCGAGGAAGTGCCGTACGGCTATTCGTCGGAAGAGGCGGTCGATGAGGCGAAACGCTGCCTGATGTGTAAGAAGCCGGGGTGCGTCAAAGGCTGCCCGGTCAACATCGATATTCCGGGTTTCATCGGCCAGATTGCGCTGGGGAACTTCTGGGAAGCGATGAAGATCATGAAGCTGGCCAACACGCTGCCGGCAATCTGCGGCCGGGTCTGCCCGCAGGAGACGCAGTGTGAGGGGCAGTGCGTGCTGGGCAAGAAGAACGAACCGGTGGCGGTCGGCAACCTCGAGCGGTTTATCGCGGATTGGGAAGCCCAGCAGAACGAGTGCGTGATGTGCGAGATGCAGCCGGCTACAGGGAAGAAGGTCGCGGTGGTTGGCGCCGGGCCGGCCGGGCTGACTGTGGCGAGCGACTGCGCCAAGCTGGGGCACAGCGTGACGATGTTCGAGGCCCTGCACAAGCCGGGCGGGGTGCTGGTCTACGGCATCCCCGAGTTCCGGCTGCCCAAGGCGATTGTGGAGCGAGAGGTGAACTTCGTCCGATCGATGGGCGTGAAGCTCGAACTCAACCACGTCGTGGGCAAACTGAAGACCGTGGACGAGTTGCTCAAGGAATTCGACGCGGTGTTCGTCGGCACCGGTGCCGGGCTGCCGACTTTCATGGGCATCGCGGGCGAGAATCACCTCGGCGTATACTCGGCGAACGAGTATCTGACCCGTTCGAACCTGATGAAGGCATACCTGTTCCCGAAGTATGACACGCCGATTGTACGGGGCAAGCGGGTTGCGACGATTGGCGGCGGCAACGTGGCGATGGACTCGGCCCGGACCGCACTGCGGCTGGGCGCGGAGAAGTCCACCCTTATCTACCGCCGGTCCCGGGAAGAGATGCCGGCGCGGTCGGCCGAGGTCCATCATGCCGAGCAGGAAGGCATCGAGTTCAACCTGCTGACGAACCCGGTGCGGTGCATTGCCGATGAGCGGTGCTGGGTGAAAGCAGTCGAGTGCCTGCGGATGGAGCTGGGCGAGCCCGACGCAAGCGGCCGGAGACGGCCGGTGCCGGTCAAGGGCAGCGAGTTCCAGATACCGGTAGACACGGTGGTCGTGGCAATCGGCAACAGCCCGAACCCGCTGATTCCCCAGACCACACCCGGGCTGGAGACGGCGAAACACGGCAACGTGGTGGCCGACCCGAAGACCGGTCGGACGTCAAAGAAGGGCGTTTTTGCCGGTGGCGACATCGTGACCGGCGCGGCGACGGTGATACTGGCAATGGGTGCGGGCCGGCTGGCGGCCAACTCAATTGACGAGTACCTGAAGACCGACCAGTGGTGAACCGAGTCACCGATTGGCGAAGGGCAACCGAGGCGCGAGGCTTGAAGCAAGCCGAAAGCGAGGAGTTGACAAATGAGCAGAAGTGACATCGTCCGGCGTCTGCGCAAGCGGAAGATCGGCGTCCTGATGGGCGGCTGGTCGAGCGAGCGCGAGATATCACTCCTGTCCGGGCAGCGGGTTCTGAACTCGCTGAAGGGGCAGGGCTTCCAGGCAGTTGGCGTCGACATCAGCCGTAACTTCACGGAACAGATAAAGCGCGCCAAGATCGACCTCGCGTTCGTCATCCTGCACGGTCGTCCCGGCGAGGATGGCACAATCCAGGGCTACCTGGACCTGCTCGGCATACCCTACACCGGTTCGGGCGTGACCGCTTCGGCCATCTGCATCGACAAGGTGATGACCAAAATGCTGTTCGAGCGGGTCGGCATACCGACGCCGCCGTACTTCGTCATCGAAGCGGGGGTTGACGTGGCTGCGGTCGTAGCCGAAGCGGAGAAGAAATTCGGCTACCCGATGATCGCCAAGCCGCGGGCCGAGGGCTCAAGCGTGGGTATCGAGCTGCTGGAAGGCCGGCGCGGCGCGGCTGAGCGGAGCGAGCGCGTGCGACGGGGATTCGGCGACATCCTGCTCGAGCGGTTCGTCCCGGGCATGATTGCGACCGTCGGCATCCTGGTGGATGAGCCGTTGCCGATTCTGGAGCTGGTACCCACGCGGCAGGCGTTCTACGACTACGAGGCCAAGTACACCCGCGGGGAGACCGAGTTCGTGCTGCCGGCGCGGATCGAGCCCAAGGTCGCCGACAAGATCAAAGAGCTGGCGCTCAAGGCGCACAAGCTGATGGGCTGTTCGGGATTCTCTCGCGTCGACCTGATGGTCAGGCACGGCAAGCAGCCGTATTTCCTGGAGATAAACACGCTGCCCGGGCTGACGGATATCTCGGATTTCCCGGCCGAAGCCGAACACGCGGGCATATCTTATGACGAGATGATATTCCGGATTCTCGCCGACGCGCTGGCGTAGGCCGAGCGGACGATAGTCTTGACTTACGAGCGTTTCTCACTAGTATTCACGGAATGATTCGCGACACGCGCAAGCGCAGGCACCTGAGCATCCGGCGGCGGATTGCCGGGACACCGGAACGCCCCCGACTGTGCATCAAACGGAGCAACCGCTACGTCTACGCGATGCTGGTTGATGACAGCCGGAACCGAGTCCTGACCGGGATTTCGTCGCAGGTCGACGAGGTCCGGGAGAAGAAGCTCAAGCGGATCGATGCGGCCAAGGAAGTCGGCAAGATGATTGCCGGCAAGTCGAAGGAACTCGGCATCAAGCAGGTCGTTTTCGACCGGGCGGGCTATCGTTATCACGGCCGCGTCAAGGCAGTCGCCGACGGCGCGCGCGAAGGAGGTCTGGAGTTTTGATGCAGCAACAAGGACGGGGCGCGACGCTCGATCCGGAACTGATTGAGCGCGTCATCAAGATCAAGCGCGTGTCAAAGGTGATGAAGGGCGGCAAGCGGATGAGGCTGTCGGCATCGGTCGTGGTCGGCGACGGCAAGGGTATGGTCGGCCTGGGCCACGGCAAGGCGGCGGAAGTCGCGGTTGCGGTGCGCAAGGCGATGACACGGGCGCGCAAGGACATGGTCAGGGTTTCGATTGCCGGCCATACGATCCCCCACGAGACCAAAGGCAAGTACGGAGCCAGCCGTGTGCTGGTGAAGCCGGCGGCACGCGGTACCGGACTGATCGCCTGTCCGCAGGTGCGGGCGGTGCTGGAAGCAGCCGGACTGAACGACGGGCTCTCCAAGTCGCTGGGTTCGCGCAACGCCTACAACACGGCCCGGGCGACGATCGAAGCGCTCAAGCAGTTACGGACCATTGAACAGGTGGCGGCGGCCCGGAACAAGCCGGTCAGCCATCTTGGCAGGAAACAGGCAGAGAATGAAGCAGTTGAAAGTCACGCTGGCTAAGAGCCTGATTGACCAGAAGCAGACGCTGAAGCGGACGGCGCGGGCGCTCGGGTTGCGCCGGATCGGGGCGACGCGCGTCCACGACGACACGCCGGTCATCAGGGGAATGGTATTCCAGGTCAAGCACCTCCTGAAAGTGGAGGAATTGTGAAACTCGGCGGGCTGAAACCCGAACCGGGATCGACGAAGCGGCGTAAGCGGATCGGACGCGGCCCCGGCTCCGGCCACGGCAAGACCTCGGGGCGGGGGCACGGGGGCGCGGGCCAGCACTCGGCACCGAGGCATGACGCGCGGTTCGAGGGCGGCCAGATGCCCTTCTACCGCCGGATTCCCAAGCGTGGTTTCGTCAATCCGACCCGCAAGGAGTACGCCGCGGTCAACCTGACCGACCTCGCGGAACTCGACGTTCCGGTGGTGACGGTCGAGTTGCTGCGGGAGAGAGGGTTCGTCGGCCAGCGCGAGTTGGTCAAAGTCCTCGGCGGCGGCGAAGTCGCCCAGGCACTATCGGTCACAGCCCATGCCTTCTCGAAGTCGGCACGCGAGAAGATTGAGAAGGCCGGGGGCAAGGCCGAGGTCGCAAGTTGACCGGTTCGGTCGGCAGCATCTTCAAGATTCCGGACCTGCGCCGGAAGATAATCTTCACACTGGCAATGGTCGTGGTCTACCGCCTCGGCAGTCACATCCCGACGCCGGGCATCAATGCTTCCGCGCTGGGCTACATGCTCGGCCAGATGCGGGGAACAGTCTTCGGTCTGTACGACATCTTCGTCGGCGGCGCGCTCTCCCGGGCCTCGGTTTTCGCCCTCGGGATCATGCCCTACATCTCGGCGTCAATCGTGTTCCAGCTTCTCGGTTCGGTCTTCCCTTACCTGGAGAGACTCCAGCGCGAGGAAGAGGGACGCAAGAAGATCAACCAGTACACCCGCTACGCGACCGTGGCGCTGGCCATCATCCAGTCGTCGACCATCGCCATCTATCTCGAGAACCAGCCGGCGACCCAGTTCGGGCCGATCGTCATGCAGTCCGGGATGTTCTTCCGGATAATGACCATCATGACCCTGACCGCCGGCACGATCCTGGCCATGTGGATCGGCGAGCAGATCACCGACCGGGGCATCGGCAACGGCATCTCGTTCCTGATTTTCGTCGGCTGCTTGGACAGCATGCCGCAGGACATCGGCCGGACGATATCGATGGTCCGGGTCGGTGAGCTATCGTGGCTGGCGTTGGTGCTGCTGGCCGCGGTCATGTTTGTGGTCTATGCCGGCGTCGTCCTGCTGACGATGGCAGTGCTGAAGATACCGGTCGTCTATCAGGGACGGGTCGTGGGCCGGCAGATGTACCGCGAGCACCGGACCCACCTGCCGATAAGGGTCTGGACCGCGGGCGTTATCCCGCTAATCTTCGCGCAATCGCTGGTGGTGTTTCCCTCAACCATTGCCGGGCTCGTGAAGATACCGTGGCTGATGTCGCTGCAGAATATCCTCAGCCCCGGCGGCTGGCTGTACAACCTGATCTACGCGGCCCTGATTGTCTTTTTCACGTACTTCTACACGTCGATCGTGTTCAACGCGCGCGACATTGCCGACAACCTGAAGAAATACGGCGGCGCGATTCCGGGCAAGCAGGCCGGCCGGAAGACCGCCGAGTACATCGACCGCAGTCTCACCCTTATCACCCTGCCCGGTGCGGTCTCGCTGGTGATAATCGCGCTCCTGCCTACGTTCTTCATGGGCGCGCTCCGCGTGCCGTTCTACTTCGGCGGCACCACACTGATAATCATCGTCGGCGTCGCGCTCGACACCCTGCAGCAGATTGAAGCTCACCTGGTGATGCGGCACTATGAAGGCCTGGTCAAAGGTGGCAAGTTCAAGGGCCGCAGGTAAGGATAATCCGCCGGAATACTCACCGCCCGACAACGGTAGATTGAATGGGTGAGCCCGAGACGCGGGCAAGCGACGTTGAGCTTATTCACCGCGTCCAATCGGGCGACACCGAAGCTTTTGACGAACTGATGAAACGATATGCCGCGAGTGTCTACAAAGTCACCTATTCGCTCACGCGGAACCACGCGGACGCCGATGACCTGTCCCAGGAGACCTTCATCCGGGCCTATCGGGCCATTGCGCGGTTCGACGAGCATTACCGGTTCTACACGTGGGTGCGCAGGATTGCGGTGAACCTCTGCTTCAACCACCTGAAAAGGGGCAAGAAGTTCCGCTTCGTCCCCTTGCCGATGGCCGACGGTGAGGATGAATCGGCCGACATCGCCGACCCTCGGCCGCAGTCCGTGGACTCCGGGTTGAGGCGGGACCTGGACCAGGCGTTGGCCAAGCTGCCGCCGGACCAACGGGCGGTATTCGTACTGCGGGTGAACGAGGAGATGAGCTATGGTGAAATCAGCCAGGCGCTCGGCATCCCGGTCGGCACCGTCATGTCTCGGCTGAACCGGGCGCGTGAGAAGCTGCGCGGGCTCCTGCGGGGGTACATGCCGGCTACATGAAACAGAAGTGCGGTTCGATTCGGGAATGGCTCGGCGCGTACGCCGACAAGGAGCTCGACCAGGCCCGGGCCGACCAGGTCGTTCGCCACCTCGAGACCTGTGCCGATTGCCGGCGCGAGCTCGACCAGATACTGGAACTGAGCCGGCTGGCTAAGGGCGTTGAGCACCCGCGTCTTGCTGACGACTACTGGGACTGGCAGCGAACACGGGTCTGGCGCGGTCTCCGTGAACGGAGGCGCGCGCCGATGCCGTCGTACCGGCCGTCGTTCGTTTGGCCCAAGCTCGCGGCGGCTGCGGCGGGATTCGTTATCGTCCTGGTGGTGGTCCTCGCCGGGTGGCGTACGTTGCTGCAGCGGCCGGGCACCGTCGGCAGGGCCCTTTCCGAACCGAAGACGACATCTGAAGCTCCGGTTGCCGCGGCGCCGGTCGCCAGACGTTCCGCGGAGAGCGATGAGGCCGAGAAAGCTGCTGGTGGGACATTTGCCAAAGCCGAAGGTCGGTCCGACGAGTTTGCCCGGGTCCCGGCAACGGCAGTCCGGGACGCGGAGAAGGCCAAAGTCGGCTACGCGGCCAAGGGCGCCGGAAGGACGGCCGGGACTACAGTTGCTGCCAAGCCTGCCACAGCGCCGGTGCGTCGGTCCGCACCTGAAATGGAAGTCGCCGCCGAGGGATTTCGTGAAGAGTTGTCTGCAGCACCCTCTGCCAGTGGGCAACACGTCCGCGTTTCCTCCGACAAGCAAAAAGGCCGCATCGTGTCCGGACCGGTGTTGCTCGAGTCGCCGCCGTTGCCGGATGCCGATGCGCTCGACACCGGCACCGTGCTACTGAGAGTTAGGACCGACAGCGCCGGCCGGGTGCTGAACGCGGCCGTGCGCCGCAGCTCGGGTTCATCGAAACTCGATAGTGTTGCCGTGCGCCAGATACGCGGTTCCCGGTTCAAGGCGGCGGTGAGGAACAACCGGAGCGTAGCGAGCTCGTTCGAATACCCGTTCCGCGTCCAGAAGAGACAGACTAGATCGGTGGAAAGGGAGAAGCCGACGGTCGAGGAAGCGAAGCCGGACAAGCGGGAACGCCGGCAGGAAAGCAAGCGGCCTGACAAGCAACCAGACACGCAGAAAGGCAATCACTCTGGCAAGAAGGAAGCCAGGCAGCCAGACAAGCAGTCAGACAAGCAGGAAGACAATCACTCCGACGAGCAGGAAGTCAGGCAGCCTGACAAGCAGTCAGACAAGCAGGAAGATACGCAGCCAGACAGCCAGCCGAACCGACCGCCGAAAGAGAAGACGAAGAAGTAGGTCGATTGCGGGCCCGATTCCAGCGGTGGCTTGCCACCGCTTTTCTTCTGGTCGGGTTGCGGGAATACGGGCGCCTGCCGGCAGGTATGTAACAGTGCAGGAGGTCAATATGAAGATCATGAGTACCGTGTTCGACCACGACCGTGAATACGGTCGTGACATCCGACTCGCCGGTGTAGCTGCGCTCGTGCTGGTTACTGCGGCATTTCTGTTCGTGCCCCAGCCGAAGGTCGAACCATACCAGTTGCGCGTGCCGCTCGTACCGGATTTCACCCCTGTGGGACCCGCGCCGGTCACCTACGACCCGCCCAAGCCGCCGGAACCGGTTCACCGGGGCGTCCCGGTTGCGAGCGACAACCCTGAAGCGCCCACCATAGGTCCGAACACTACCTTCAACGAGCTCAAACCGGACGTCACCGCGCCGACACTCGACCCCGACATCCCGTTCTGGAAAGTCG
>CAYOCZ010000071.1:0-5029 GCA_964402475.1 uncultured bacterium
TGTCCCTTGTTTCGCAGGACAGCCTGGCCCGAACGATTCAGGACCTCGAGGACTTCGGCACTCGCTACTCGTACAGCATCAAATGCGAGTCGGCCGCGTTCTACCTGTGCGCGCGCCTCACCGACCTCGGCTACTCGGTTCGCCTTGACACCTACTACCTCACATCGCCCACCACCCGCGCGTTCAACGTCGAGGCAACACTTGAAGGACTGGTCGCGCCCGAGAGCATCGTCGTCGCCTGTGCCCACTTCGACTCCTACAACGACGACAACCAGGACGACGCGCCCGGCGCCGACGACAACGCTACCGGCACCGCTGCGGTTCTCGAACTGGCGCGGGTGCTCAAGTGGGCCCAGTTCCGCTGGAGCGTGAAGTTCCTCTGCTTCTCCGGAGAGGAACAGTGGATGAAGGGCTCGTATCACTGGGTTGACTCTACCGCCCGGCCCGAGAGTCTGAAAATCACCGGGGCCTACAACCTCGACATGTTCGGCTACGCCGCCTACGACACGGACCTCGTCTTCGTGAACACCAACACCGCCTCGCGCCCGCTCGCGGACCTGTGCGACTCGACCAACAACTGGTACTCAATCGGCCTGCGGGTGATGAACTACCTCGACGAGGACATCTACGGCGACAACACGCCGTTCTGGGAAGCGGGCTATCTGAGCGTCTTCGCGCTGGAGGACTCGGAATGGGGCATCTGGAACGGCTCCAACCCGAACTACCACACCGCCAGCGACACCTTCGGCAACCTGACGATGTCGCTCGTGACCCGCACAACGAAGATGACCGCGGCCTGCCTGGCAACGCTCGCCGGGCCGTACAACCCGGTCGGCGTGGCCGAAGGCCACAACCCGCAGGCCTCAAGCCCCAGGACGCAGGCGACCGTTGTGCGTGGTGTCCTGTACCTGAACGGGGACTGTCCCCGCACGGGGACTGTCCCCAGTGCCCCACTGCTTGACATCGCGGGCCGGAGAATGCTCGACCTGAAGCCCGGCGCAAACGACGTGGCCGGGCTCTCCCCCGGTGTCTACTTCATTCGAAGCAATGGCGGCGGCGTGTCGCGCCGCGTGGTCAAGGTCCGCTAGCCCGAAAACCAACACGAGCTCGGACTGACTGGCAGTCCGGCCGGTAGAGCAGCGTGCGGGTGCACATTGCACCCGCACGAGTCCTGAACTCCAGCCTCAGCTATTCCAGCCAGACCTCGACGTGCTGGCCCTTCTTTTCGTCTTCAACGTCAACGATCTTGCCGGTGATGTCCTTTTCCAGAGCCTCGGTAATCAGCTTCATGTCGATTTCCTGCTCTTCAATCTTCGCCTTGGCTGATTCCGGCACAAAGTTCATTCCCCACTTCACCACCCCGATGGGCAGGGTCACATTCACCTTGGCCTGCTCCGAGTTTCGGTCAAACACGCGGACCTTCAGGAAGCGGTTGCGCTGATTTCCACCCTCGCCGCGGTTGATGGCGTCAAGCAGCCGCGCCGCTTCTTCCGCGGTGATCTTCTTCTCTTCGAGCAGCTTCAGGACCCGGTCTTGCTCGTCGTTCATCTGCTCCTCCTGATTTCCTCGACTGCCTTGTCTGCATCGATTCTCCCCGATTCAAGGTCGGAGAGCACTCGGGATGCGCTCCGGCGGTGCCAGCGGCGGTGCCGGCTTACCCGGTGCACGATGATGTACACGCCGAACGCCACTATCAGCAGCGGCCAGTTCGTCGCGAACGAGATGTACGGCACTCCCAGCTCGGACAGCCACATCCAGGCGCCGAGCAGAACGAGGAAGATACCCCAGCCGATAATCCGCTTCATCGTCTCCTCCTGCGCCGGAAGATCCACGATATGCCCTCGCCGACGGTCAGCAACCCGACGATGATGATAATCACCGGCCAGTCGCGGTTGAACACAATCCCGGACGTAATCACACCCAGGTTGGCCAGCCATATCCACATCCCGATTGCGATGACGACCAGTCCCCATATAGTCGTGCGGACCATCATTCCTCCTCAGCAGCTTTGCGGACCTCAATGTCGGCGCTGTCGGTGTTCACCTTCAGGGTCCGGCTACCCGCGCCGAACTTCACCTTCATGTAGCCTTCACGCTCCTCCAGCACTTCGTGCGGGAGACCGTCATCCACTTCGATGTCGCCGTCTTCCTCTCTCGCCAGTTCAAGCACCAGGTCGGCATCGCCGCCCAGCGCGACGGTCACGTCGCCGGACGCAGTCGAGATGCTGCCCGAAACCGGCCCGGACGGCACCAGTTCCACGTCGCCCGACCGGGTCTGGACGTCGAGGTTCCCGGTAACGCGGTTCAGGCTGACATCGCCGGACACGGTCTTGACCTGCGCTTCGCCGGCGGTCTGGGTGATGTCGACGTCGCCCGAGACCGTCTTGACCTCGATACGCGCGCCGGCTTCGCTGATGGAGACGTCGCCCGACACGACCTCGAGTTCCAGATGCCCATCGGTCGGCACGGCCGCCGACACGTCGCCGGCCATGGTCCGGACGACCACCTGCTCGCCGCTCGAACGCACCTTGACCATTCCGCCCGAGTAACTGAGCCCGACTCGCCCCTCGTCACCGTGGGTGACGTCGAGGTCCCCGCTCACGCTCTTCACCAGCAAGTGACGCTTGCCCGGGAAATCAGTGCTCCGCTCCTCGCCCGGCTCGAAGCCCGACTTCATCGCCGACGCGACCGCGGTCGCGACGACGTCGGGAATCCGGTCCAGGTCCCTCATGCGGCTGCGGATCCGGACGTGCCGCGGGCCGAACGGCCCGTGCGGCGCTCTGCCGAACTCCGTTTCCGTCCGCTCCGAGCCAATCGCCTCAATCAAACGCGTCGCCTGGTCGGCGGTGATCTTGCCGTCTTCCAGGAGCTTCAGAATCCGGTCTCTTTCGTTGCTCATGTCCTACTCCTGTTTGCCATCCTCAAGGTCCTTGTTGCCACGTTCCGCCCTGTCCTGCCGTGTGGCTTCTTCATCCAGCCATACCAGCAGCGGGAAAACCACATTTCAATCCTGTTGCTTGCCGCTCTCGCCGCGGAGCAGCTTCTCGGCCTCTTCCGGTGTTATCTCCCCGCGTTCGAGCCTCTCGATCACCTCATTGGAACGGGACGCGGCACCCGGCTCCCCGTACCCCAACGCCGCGAGCACCATGTCGAGGCGCGAACGCACGGTCGGGTAGGAAATCCCGAGTTCCTTTTCCACATCCCGGATCACCCCGCGATTCTTGATGAAGACCAGCAGGAACTGGTACAGCTCATCCGGCAACCGGCACAGGTCCGGAACCTGAAACCGACCCCGCACCGAGGTCCCGCACGACTCGCAGGTCAACTCCGACACCGTCATACCCGACTCGCACACCGGGCAGCGGGAAACCAGTCCTTTGCGCGCCATTGCTTCGCTCCTAGTACACGCGCAGGTCCGACCCGCTCATGGCTACCGTGCGGACCGCGTGCACCTCGACCGTGGGCATCACCAGTCGCGGCATCTCGGCCGTGACTGTCACCTCGGGCATCAACCCTTGCCGGTTTGCCCCATGGCGGCCCTGCGCATTCGTAGGAGTCAGAGCCGTGCCAACGAACAGAACCGCGACCAGAGCCGCGGCCATCGCTGCAGCCAGTATCCTCGCCATCACTACCTCCAATTCAGGTCTTTGCACCGCATCATCCTCCAGACGTCCACCGTATGCCGTTGCCTCACCGTCGGCGGTTTTCATCATTCGGCATCCGTTCACGTCTGTCATCATACACTTCTGACGCAGGATGTCAAGAAAAGGTTTCACCTAACATTAACTTTATTGATATACGTATCAATATTCGGCAAGTAGCCAATGCTTTGAGTTGAACTAACTGATATTCGTCCAGGCGCTTGCGACATTCTGCCGGCGGCTTGGTCTTTCTGGCTTGGCCTCGGTTGGACCCGCTTGAGCTTGTATGCTACAAAGGCTACAAGCCGGCGAGGGCCATTTGCGGCGTATCTACTGGCGGGTTAGTGTCTTAGACTAATTGCGCATAACTCAGCACCCCACCCGAGTCGCTCTCGGTTTTGCCGTGGAGACCGGCCCAGTGGCCGCAGCCACAGCCGCTCTCAGCTGGGCCGCGGGCAGCACGGTCAAGGCTGCCATCTGAGCCTCGGCGTCCCCAACTGTCTCCGCTGTCGTGGCCGCCGCCGCCCCGGTTACTCGGACCGCCACGCTAGAGGCCGCCTTCAAGGAGGCTTTCCTCCAGGCTCTCCGTGCGGCCCCGACGGTCGCTTCGATGGCTACATCGAGAGCCGCTTTCCTGCTTGCCCCGGACCCTGAGACCCACGCGATTGAATTGACACCGCCAGTGTCACTGGTATCCTAGGCCATCGGTATGGTCCTCTCTGTTCTGGTGCTGGTAGCGGTCACCATGGCCGAGCCCGCCGTGGTGCTCGGCCGGTGCCCACTGGAGAAGGTGATTGCCGTTTCCAGCGGCCGTTTTGCGGGTGTGTCCGACGACGTCCTCGTGGTGCAGGACATCGGCCGGATGGAGCTCTCGCGCGGCCCCGGACGGGACAAGACGGTGGTGAATCTGCGCCGGCTGGCTCTGCTGCGGCTCGGTGGCACCGGTTTCAGGTCGGCCTGGCAGAGTGAGCCATTCAACAGCACCAGCGCAACCGGCTCCGACATCGCCGGGACCTGCTGGACCTGCGGCGACGTCGACGCCGATGGACTGCAGGAGTTGCTGCTCTTCACCGCCGATAGCTGCCGGGTCCTCCACTTCGCAACTGACACCGTTACGACCAACGCTTACGGCCTGAACGGTGCGTGGGTCGAAGCGGCGACGGTCTGCGACGCCGATGGCGACAGCCTGCCCGAGGTCGCGACCCTGGAGGTGTCCAGGCTCGACTCCGCCAAGACTACCCGGCTACTGCGGCTGTACCGGATGACCGGTTCCGGTCTCGTGCCCTGCTTGCCTTACTCAGTCGGCGTCGACCGCGGGGCGGACGTGAGCGTCGCCGTGCTCGGCTCGGCCAGACTGGAGGACTACCCCGGAGAACTGCCGGTCGTCGC
>CAYOCZ010000071.1:5129-11319 GCA_964402475.1 uncultured bacterium
AATAGAATACGATGTGCGCGTACTCCGAGTTTCAACCCGGGACCTGCTCTTCGCAATGGAGAACCGGGTGCCGGGCACGACTCACTACCTGAACACCGAAACCGGCGAGGTAATCCCGGCGTTCGGATTCAGTCGCGACCGAATTCTGGCTGAAATCCGGCAGTTTCCCAAACGCTACGTCCGCCTGGCTCCGCAGGCCGGCCGTTCCGGCTACAGCGCGATGGTCGAGTTTGCTCGCACGGTCAGCCGGCCGGAACTTCGCGCGGTACTCGAAGCCACGCTCGACGGACCCGGCGTGTACCGAAGGTTCCGCGCCGTGCTCAGGGGCGAACCGCGGGAGTCCAAACGCTGGCAGCAGTTCCGCGGCGAGAAGGTTGCCGGCCGCCTGCGCAAGCGGCTCGAAGCCGAAGACATGACCCTCGAACTCATCCCCGACAACGACTAGCCGGTCAGCCTGAACCTGCCTCCGCCCCGCACGGAGGCAGTTCAAAGCCTCCGCCACCGGCTGTCCGCGAAAACGCACCGCGGCCACAGAGTGGCCGCGGTGGATACTCTCGTGGTTGACCGTCAGTCGGCAAGCACCAGCCGGATGGTCCGGCTTTCGCTGCCCGCGCTCAGACGGCAGAAGTAGGTACCGGCGGCAACGGAATGGCCGCCATTTCCTTTCCGGTCCCAGGTCGCTGAGTAGCGTCCGGCCGGCCTTTGCCCCTCCAGCAACGTCCTCGTCAGTCGGCCGCTGCCGTCGTATATGTCGATCCGGGCCTGAGCGGGGACGGCGAGTTCGTAGGCAAGCCGCACCGCACCCGCTGTCGGATTCGGCCCGGCGAGCCGCAGCGCGGTTCGGTACGGCACAGGCTGCCCCTCAGTGACTCCGACGTGCGTCTCGTGCTGGTCCAGAATCCAGTCGTTCGGGTCGAACACGACGCTGGTCGGTTGGTCGCCCACCGGGAACACGTTCTGCTGCGGGTCAGTGCTCACGTCATAGCGGAAAGTCGCATCTCCGCCCGACCAGTTCACTCTCACTTCGACCGGCATGTGGAATATCGGCGGCGCCCCGCTGTGGTTGTTCTGGGCGAGTTCGAGAACGACCTCCCAAGCGTCGCCTGTCTGTCGACCCTGCCACCCGAGGCTGTAAACCGGGTACCAGTCGTCGTAGACCCACTCGTCGAAGAACCAGTCGAGTTCCAGTCCGGTCATTTGCTCGTGGATACGCCTGTAGTCCTCGGTGTTGGCGGTCCCGTACTTGAAGCTGTCGCCGTACGCCCGCATAGTGGTGAAGAAGATACCGGGCTGGGCCCAGTTGGTGTCGGCCTCGACAAACCTGAGCATGTGCTGCACCCAGCCGGCCTTGCAGTACGTGTGCCCCCAGTCGAACAGGTGCTCGGGATACGGCGGGTCGTATATCGGACGCGGGTAGGATGCCTCTTCGTCGAAGTAGTCCTGTGCCCGGTTGCTTATCATATTCAGGAACGCGGACCGGCCGCGCGAATGATACTCGTACAACTCGTCCGAGTAGACTGCAAACCCTTCGTTGAGCCAGATGTTGCGCCAGTCCTGGCACGTAACCATGTCGCCCCACCACTGGTGCGCCAACTCATGGGCGATACCGTTG
This sequence comes from uncultured bacterium, assembly GCA_964402475.1. GTDB lineage: Bacteria > Hydrothermota > Tepidihabitantia > Tepidihabitantales > Tepidihabitantaceae > UBA2258. The sequence goes on from CAYOCZ010000071.1 coordinate 6,742, forward strand.
ACCGACCCGTAGACTGCCCAGGACCGGTGGATGGTCGTCATCGTCTGGTGCTCCATTCCGCCCCACGGGTACGGGTAGACCGCGACCATCCCGTACTTCTCATCGGCAAACGGGTACAGCCCGTAGATGTCATCCTGCGAGAAGTACGAGAGCATGTCGCCCATCAACGAGAAGTTGTTCGCGGCCTGGACCGAGTCCTGGGGCCAGACGTAGTAGCGCACCGGCATCGAGTCACTGCCGTGCTGCCACCAGGCCCGCCAGTCCGTGAACTTGGACGCGGCAAAGCACATCAGGTAGGTCGATATCGGGTATTTGTGGGTCCACCAGAAGACCTTGGCACCTGAACCGGCGCTCACTGAGTCCAGCACCCCGTTGGCGCAGGCCGACATCGTGTCCGGCACGGTCACGTTGATTTGACAGCCGCGCTCGGCCTTGTCCCATGGCTGGTCGAAACACGGGAACCAGTAGCGCGAGTCGTCGGGTTCGGTCACCGAGTAGGCAACCGCGTAGGGGATTCCCTGTGCACCCTTGGTGTACCAGTAGAACCCGCGGTTCTGCACGCCCGAGTTCCGGTGGTAGTAGATGTCGACGGACAGCGACTCGCCGTTGGCAAAGGACTGGTCGAGGTCGACGTGCAGCAGTCCGCTCCCGGCGGTGAACGTGCATGCGTTCCCGGCGCGGCGAATCGAGTCGCAGACCAGGTTAACCATGTGCAGGCTGAACGTGTCGAAGCCGTCGTGGCGCGGGGTCAGGTCGATGCTCACGCGCGCAGTCATCGCGCCGGAAGTCATCGGCAGGTTGACGTCCGCCCGGTAGAACCGAACGTCGAAGTCGTGCGTCGAGTCGCCGGGCACGAGCGGCGGGCACGGCGCAATTACGTACTTGCCCTCGTGGAACGGTTGGGCGACGACCGCCGTAGCCAGAACGAGAGCGCTCAGAAGAGCCAATTTTCTCATGTTACCTCCTTAGGATTCAGGCAGACAGTCTAGTAAAGCCGGCAGTGGGTGTCAAACCGGCAGCGCGCCGTTCTCGGGCACGCTCGCCTTGCGCAATCGCGTCGCCGCCCGCCCTCCGCGCTTGACATTTCCCCTCCCCTGCCTAGCCTGTTCTCGTTATGACGGTGGAAACTTACGGCCCCGCCCTCGACTCCCTCAAACCCGAACCCCGTCCCGTGCCGCACTCTTGCTCGGATTCTCGTTCCAAGGCCGCAAACTGCAAGCTGCCAGCCGTGAACGAACCCCAACCCCGCCCGGCCTTGACGGGGATGGAATGAAGTAAGATGTCCCCGAAACTCCCTCGCGTGAGACACCCATTCTCACGGCGGATGGGGCACGAGAATGCCCCACCGCTGCTTCTCGACAGGCTCTCGGATCCCCTCATAAGTAGTGTGTGGAACGTCCTTCTGGCCCGGCTCGTGTTCGTCTATCGGCCAGACGGATTCCGGGTCGAACCAAAAGTATCACCCCTAGTCGGGCGGCTGGCGGTAGGCTACTACTCGTTCCCGGCGGATGAGCTCCCGGATGCCTGGGAAGAAAGGCGTGATTGGTTCAAGAAGCGCTTCAGGGAGGAGTGCGCTGGCAACTGGTATAGGCTCTACGACACGGTATCCTTCATCGCTGAGGAATGGGAGCGACTGCCCACTGTGGGCGAGTACAGTGACTTCGAGACAGCCATCAACAAGGTCTTCGTGCAGGAGAACGCCGGGTATAGGCTAGTGTCTCGCAGGGTCGAGCCAATCACCGGTGCAGCTGAGATAGAGAGCATTACTGATGCGCTGGCGGCGACTCAAGCGGTCGGGCTGGACCTAGTGCGAACGCAACTGGACACCGCTCTATCCAAGCTGGCTATCCGCCCGATTCCCGACTACCGGAACTGCATCAAGGAGGCCATCAGCGCGGTCGAGGCGGTGTCATCGGTCTTGGCCGGCAAGACAAAACCGGACCTTCCGAAGGCACTCGCCGTTCTCGAGGGACGGATGAAGCTCCATCACCAGTTCAAGGCCGCGGTCTCAAACCTGTATCGCTACGCCAGCGACGAAGACGGCGTCAGGCACGGAATGATGGCCGACCCGAACGTGGGCCTGGCGGAGGCGAAGTTCGTGCTCGTGGCTTGCTCTGCGATTGTGCACTTCCTCATCCTGAAGGCACAGGAGCATGGCATGTTGGAGACGATGAACTAGTGGACTGGCCGTGCCGCTCCCCACACTTCCGTCCCGGCCCGCGCTTGAAGGCACTGAGAATCTCGTTCGATAAGGAGTAGAAGTATGACCATAGAACAGCGTATCGAACAGCTGGAACAACAGAACCGCCGGATGAGGCGTGTCGGTGTCCTAGCGCTCGCTGCCCTCTCGGCAGGCCTGCTGCTATATGTCGGGTTGCTCGCCGCGAATCGTGCCGGCGCACAAAGCGGAACCGGGGCCAAGGTGGTAGAAGCAACCGCGTTCCGGCTGGTAGACGACCAGGGCAACGTCCACGCCGTTTTGGCCCCGTCCAAGGACGGCCCATGGCTGGTCCTCTATGACGAGCGAGGCAAGCCCCGCGCCGGGTTGAAGGGCGGAGGGCTGTACTTCTATGACGAGGAGGGCACGCCCCGCGCCACTCTGGCCGCGGACAAGGACGGCTCTGCGCTGGTCTTCCTTGACGAACAGAGTAAGACCCGCGCCGGTCTGCTTCTGCTCAAGGACGGCCCAATGCTGGGTTTCTATGACGAGAAGGGCAAGGAGAGCGTCATGCTGAGCGCTCTAAAGGGCGGCGGCCCAGGGCTGAGCCTCTATGACGAACAGGGCGAGGTCCGGGCGGACTTCATGCTGGTTAGCGGCGACCCGAAGCTGGCCCTGCGGGACGAGCAGGGCAAGACCCGCGCCGGGTTGGCCCTGTTCGATGATGGCCCAAGGCTGGACTTCCAGGACGAACAGGGCAAGGAACGCGCCAGTCTGATACTGGACATGGGCGGCCCAAAGCTGCACCTCCAGGACGAACAGGACGGAGCCCGGGCCGGTCTGTCCGTGCACTAAGGATGGCCCCATGCTGGGCCTCTATGACGAGAAGGGCAAGGCGCGCGCCGGGCTGGGCTTGCTCAAGGATGGCCCAAGGCTGGGTTTCTATGACGAGCAGGGCGAAACCCGCGCCGTCTTGTCGCTGCTCAAGGATGGCCCAATGCTGGACTTCCGTGATGAACAGGGCGCGTTCCGCGCCGCATTTGCCCTGAACAAGGATGGCGCAGGGCTAAGCTTCCTTGACGAACAGGGCAAAGTCCGCGCCGTTTTGTCGCTGCTCAAGGGTGGCCCAGCACTGATCTTCTGGGGCGAACAGGGCAGGCCGGTCTGGTCCGCGCCGTGAGGGGCGGCCCGCGCGTTCGACAGGACGCGCGCGAACACCTGGGATGTAGACGTTGGACAGCAGATCCGCCCGGCCTTGACTGATACGGAATTAAGATGTCCCCGAAATCCCCAAGGAGACGACAATGACAATGGCCGCGAGAATGCTGGGCGTGGTTCTGCTTTTGGCCTGGCCGTTGTGCATCTACGCCGGACGTTCCGTCATGCGGCGTAGTGGCAGCATCACCAAGGCCTCGGTCTTTCAGTGGGGCATACTGCCAATGCTCACCGGCGCGGGCATGTTGGCCAGCGGGAATCTCCTCTGGCTGCCGGCCGCAATCGTCGCGTGGGTCCTGGCCATCCCATTCCAAGCGTTCATGCTGTACGGACTACCCCCGGTCTACGGGGCAGTCATTGGCGCAGAGCTTGGCCGCGTGCTGTGGTCAACGAAGGGTGTTTGGACTCTCCTAGCTGGGTTTGCCGGCATCATCTGCATGTTCATAATCTGTACGGTCGTGGTGGCGGTGGTCACGAAGCCACCGATGCGGACTGGCGAACGCCACAGGGCGAAACCAGCCGGCCGTGCGCAGCATGTCACTGCACACGGCGATAATGGTCAATCTGCCAGCGAAGCCAAGTCGCTCGTCAAGAGAATGGTGGGGCTGAACGAACGCGGACTGACGGAGGATGCCGCTCACGTCTGCGACGAGATAGTCAAGAGGTATGGCGAATGCACCGACAGTTCAGTGCTACTTCAGGTCGGCTTGGCTCTGTTCAATAAGGGCGTTGCGCTCGGCAACAGGGAACGAACTGCAGATGCAGTCGCCGCCTACGATGACGTCATTCTGCGGGTCGGCGGGCGCGAGGAGTTGGAGTTGCGCTCACTTGCAGCGCATGCCCTCATCAACAAGGGCGCCATGCTCTTCGTGTTGAGGCGAAATCCCGAGGCCGCTGCTGTGTATCACGATGCAGCCGAACGGTGTGCAGGTCACTTGGAACCGGTCATGCGGAAGTTGCGGTCGGAAGCCCTGCAGTTCGAGTCCACCATCTATGTCGAGGCCGGGGACCGTGACAGCGCTTTCAGACTTCTTGCGGAAGCCGCTGACGCATGCCCGGAGCGTCTCAGCTACATGCTCACCGACGCGGACCTGCGTCCGCTGGCCTCGGACCCGCGGTGGCAATCTCTGGTTCAGCGCACCCACAGTGTCTAGTTGTGGGGACGATTTCTAGGGAGGGGGCTGCGCTGGCAAGTCTCCTCCCCG
>CAYOCZ010000072.1:0-11036 GCA_964402475.1 uncultured bacterium
TGAGGATACGAGGAGCGGCACGAGCGGAGATACGACGGGAGGTACGAGGAATGGTCTGACGCGGGCTCAACCTGCAAGCTTGCAGGTAGACAAAGAGACCCCTCCGTCGGGGGTGCCCAAGGCACCGTAGGAACGAGCGGGGCGACACTTCGTGTCGTCTGCGTTCATCCGTGTCCATCGGTGGTTGGCTTCCTTCGTGCCTTGGCGGTCTTGGCGTACTTGGCGGTTATCCGCCGGCCGGACGTCCGGTCGAGGATGATTCTGCTTGACAGGGAGTGTATAGGAATTATCATATATCCTTACCCTATGCACCCTGACGTTCAGCCCGAGACCGGCAAGCAGGTCGCCCAAGACGCGGTCGTGACGTTCACCCAGATGTTCGACCTGTCGCTGACCAAGGACAAGATGATGGATATGATGCCGGGCCTGCTGCTCTACCTCGCGCGCCGGCCCGAGATGGTCGAGTCCGTGCTCGCCACGATGATGCCGATGATGCAACAGATGAACATCGCCATCAACGACGACCTGCTGGTGGAAATGATGCCGGGCGTGGTGAAGGCGGTGGACCACGAGCCATCGCTCGGCGGCGCGGTCTTCGCCCGGATGGTGCCGATGATGAAGGCGTTCGGGCTGAAGATGAACCTCTACATCATGGGCAAGGTAATGGGGATGATGATGGGAATGACGTTCCGCCACCCGCGCATCATACCCGGCATGATGGCGGCGATGCCGAAGATGCTGTGAGAGGAAAGGGGTCGAGGATTCCAGGATACAAGGATTCGAGGGTAGAAGCGTGAGAGAGAGCCCGTTAGACTGGCTGCCGGGATTCGACAAGAAGTTCGCCGAGCTGACCCACCGGATGGTCAAGGACCTGGAGAAGTGCATGCAGTGCGGCAAATGCACCGCGCAGTGCCCGGCGGCCAAGCTGTCGTCCTACAACCCGCGCCAGATTATCCGCGACCTGAGGATGGGCAACGTCGAAAAGGTCATCAGCTCCCAGGAGCTCTGGCTCTGCTTCTTCTGCTCCGGCTGCTACGCCGTCTGTCCTCAAGACATCAACTTCCCGTTCGCGGTCTGCATGCTGCGCTACGCGGCGCTGGCCAAGGGGTACGGCTGGAAAGAGGTGCAGAAGATCAAGGACCCGTACGCCCAGGACTACTACAACACCGGCTCATCGGTGGGCGCGGAGGAGAAGAACCTGGGCATCCGGGGCGAAATCGCGAGGAACTCCGGCACCGACGGCCGCATCGCCACCATCCGCAAGCGGATTGGACTACCCGAGAAGCGGGTCATCTCCGAAAAGGCGATGGCGGAAATCCGCTTCATCGCCGACGCCACCGGGATGACCGACCTGTTCAAGGAAATCGAGACGAAGAAGGACGTCGAGAAGAAGTGGAACTACGGCTCGCCCGCGGACCTGGTGAAAATCAAGCGCGGGCCGCACCAGAAGTTCGTGGACATCGACGACGAGAGAGATGAAGAGCGGGACAGAATTAACCACCAAGACACCAAGGCACAAAGGGTCGGAGACAAGGACGGAAGACCGAAGACTGAAGACCGAGGACCGAAGATCGGAGAGAAGGAGTAGGCGTGCCGAGAGAGGAACTGGTAAAGAAGATCAAGGTCTCGGACCGAATGTTCATGTTCCAGCCGTGCGTAGGCAACAACAAGTATCCGGGCATCATCTCGGCCGCGCTCTACGCCCTGCCCAAGCTCGGGGTCGAGCCGGTGACGAACGACGAGCAGACCTGCTGCGGCGGGTTTCTGACGTTCACCAACGTGGCCCAGCCGACGAGCACGATGCCGGCCGTGGCCCGCAACCTCTGCCTGGCCGAGGAACAGGGGCTGGACGTGGTTGCGTTCTGTAACGGTTGCCACACGTTCCTGACCGAGTTCGCGCACTTCATGAACGAACGGCCCCCGGTCAAGGGCGTGGTCAACACGATTCTCTCAATGATCGGCCGTGAGTACAAGGGCACGGCGGACATCTACCATATCGTCGAGATTCTCTACAAGCTGAAGGATCGGATTGCCGAGCGGGTCGAGCGGCCACTGACCGGTTTCCGCCTCGCCACCCACTACGGCTGCCACTACCTGAACGGCTTCAAGAAGACCGCCATCGACGACGCGTTCATGCCGACCGTGCTCGAGGAGATTATCCGCGCCTGCGGCGGTGAGGTCGCCGAGTACGGCGAGAACCGGGCCTGCTGCGGCACCGGCCTCACCCAGGTTATCCTGCACAAGGAAGAGCTCTCCCTGCCGCACACCAAGCGGAAGCTGGAGAGCCTGAACACGGCCGAGGCGGACGCGGTCGTGGTCCAGTGTCCCTACTGCCTGGCCCAGCTCGACCGGATGTCGCAGAAGCTCAATTCGCGCAAGGCCGGCGACTTCCGCACGCCGGCGATTCACGTCATCCAGCTCGTCGGGCTTGCGCTCGGCGTCGAGCCGGCGAAACTCGGGTTCGAGGCGCACGCCATCCCGTTCGACCGGTTCCTCAAGAAGTTCGAGAAAACGCCGAAGGCGGATCGGACTCACCACGAGGACACCAAGACACAAAGCCCGAAGCAGGAAGCGGAGGTCGCCGCCTGATGCAGTCCTCCTTCCTTTCTTCGTCCGGCACTCGATCCCTTGATTCCTTGATCCCTCTCTCCCTTTCCTGACATGGCACGCGTCGGCGTCTTCATCTGTCACTGCGGCGTGAATATCGCGGGCAAGGTGGACGTGGCCCGGGTTGCCGAGGAAATCGGCCGCATGCCCGAGGTAGCGTTCAGCGCCGACTACAAGTTCATGTGTTCCTCGCCCGGTCAGAAGCTGCTGGCCGACGCCGTGAAGGAGCATGGGCTGAACCGCATCGTGGTCGCGGCCTGCTCGCCGAAGATGCACCTGCCCACGTTCCAGAAGACGATCGCGAAGTCGGGCCTCAATCAGTACCTCATCTCGATGGCGAACATCCGCGAGCAATGCTCGTGGGTCACCGAGGACCGGGAGCAGGCAACCGCCAAGGCGATTGATCTCGTGCGGCGCCAGGTGAAGCGCGTGGCGCACCAGGACCCGCTCCAGGATGTTGCGGTCACGCTGGAGAGGACCGCGGTCGTCATCGGCGGCGGCGTGTCCGGCATCCAGGCGGCGCTCGACATCGCGGACGGCGGCCGCAAGGTCATCCTCGTGGAGAGGACGTCGTCCCTAGGCGGCAAGATGGCCCAACTCGACGAGACCTTCCCGACGCTCGACTGCTCCCAGTGCATCCTCACACCCAAGATGGTGGAGGCGGCCCAGCACCCGAACATCGAGATCCGGGCCAACACGACCGTGAACAAGGTGGACGGCTACGTGGGCAACTTCGAGGTGACGCTCGAACGGCGCCCGACGTACGTCGATGCGACGCGCTGCATCGCCTGCGGCCTTTGCGTCACCAAGTGCCCGGTTGGGGACGTGCCCGATGAGTTCAACGCCGGCCTGGGCAAACGCCGCGCCGTCGCCACGCCTTTCCCGCAGGCGGTACCGGCCATACCGGTCATCGATGCCCGCTACTGCCTGAAGCTCACGAAAGGCAAGTGCGGTGCGTGCGAGAAGGTATGCCCGGCCGGGGCAATCAACTACGAGGACAAGGGCGCCGAGGAGACGGTGAAGGCGGGCGCCATCGTCGTCGCGACCGGGTACCAGGAGATGTCGCCCGCGGTCTACACCGAGTACGGCGGCGCGACCTACCCCGACGTGCTGACCGGCCTCCAATTCGAGCGGCTCGTTTCCTCAACCGGACCGACCGGCGGCAAGCTGGTGCGTCCGAGCGACGGCAATGAGCCGAAGACCGTTGTCTTCGTCCAGTGCGTGGGCTCACGCGACCCTTCCAAGGGACACGAATACTGCTCGGGAATCTGCTGCATGTATACGGCCAAGCACTCGCTGCTCTTCAAGCACCACGTGCCGGACGGGCAGGCGTACGTCTGCTACATCGACATCCGTTCCCCGGGCAAGAACTCCGAGCAGTTCGTCCGCCGGGCAATCGAGGAAGAGGACGTGAGGTACATCCGCGGCCGGGTCGGCAAGGTGCAGAAGCGGAACGACGGCCGCTACCGGGTGTATTGCGAGGACACGCTGGTGGGCAGGCCGGTGCAGATTGACGCCGATATGGTCGTGCTTTCGAGCGCGGTTGAGCCGAACGCCGATGCCGCGAAGCTCGCCCAGACCCTCGGCATCTCCTACGATGCCGACGGGTTCTACACCGAGTCCCACCCCAAGCTGAAGCCGGTCGAGACCGCGACTGCGGGGATCTTCCTTGCCGGCGCGTGCCAGGGTCCGAAGGACATTCCGGCCAGCGTGCAGCAGGGCGGCGCGGCTGCGGCCAAGGTCCTCGCACTGTTCGCGCAGGAAACGCTGCGCAAGTCGCCACAGGTGGCGCAGGTCGATCCGTTTGCCTGCACCGGCTGCCTGACGTGCGCCTACGTCTGTCACTACTCGGCCATCGAAGAGAAGCAGGTCGCGGGCCGGCAGGTCGCATTCGTCGTCCCGGGCAAGTGCCAGGGCTGCGGGGCGTGCGCTGCGGCGTGCAAAAACAAGGCGGTGACGCTCGCCCAGTTCAGTGACGACGAGATCTTCGAGGAGATGATGCGGTGAGCGCGCCGGAGATGGCCCGGGACCCGAAGATTCTCGCGTTCCTGTGCCGCTGGTGCAGCTATGCCGGCGCGGACCTGGCGGGAACCAGCCGGTTCACCTACCCGCCCAACGTGCGAATCGTTCAGGTGCCGTGCTCGGGACGGGTTGACCCGGTGATGATATTCAAGGCGCTTGTCGAAGGCTATGACGGCGTGCTGGTGGCGGGTTGCCACCCCGGCGATTGCCACTACGGCACCGGCAACTACCACGCGCGGCGCAAGCTGGCGGTGGCGCGCCGGCTGCTGGAGACCGTGGGCGTGCATCCGGACCGGATGTTCTTCACGTGGGTGTCGGCCGCCGAAGGCCGCAAGTTCGCGGAAGTCTGTACCACCTTTGCCGAGAGCCTGAAGAAGTTCGCGGGCCGGCCCAAGACCCTAGCCCGGGAAGCGTTGGCCAAGTGACGGAACTGCAGCAGAAGGCGCACGAGCTCCTCGACAAGGGTGGAATCGACGCGCTCCTCGCGTGGAAGCTGGACCCCGCCATCGGCGACGTCCGGCCGACGCTCTTCAAGAAAGGTGACGACACCGGAGAAATCGTCTTCGACGAGCGGTGCGTCCACAACCTCGCCAATTACCTGCCGACTCTGGTCGCACGCTACAACCGCGTGGGCGTGGTGCTCAAGGGCTGCGACGGGCGCTCCCTGACAACGCTCCTCATCGAGCACCGGATCGGCAAGAACAGCATCGTGGCACTCGCCCCGGCCTGCGAGGGCGTGAAGGTGAACGGTGCGCGCGCGCAGAAATGCGACGACTGCCCGACCACCACGTCGCCCGTGGCCGACTACGAGTTCGGTGCGCGCCGGCTGAAGGACGATGCCGAGTTCAAGCAGCTTGAGCGGATCGAGAAGATGTCGCCCGACGAACGGTGGCAGTTCTTCGCCGAGCAGTTCGAGAAATGCCAGCGCTGCTACGCCTGCCGCCAAGTCTGCCCCTTGTGCTACTGCGAGCTCTGCATCGCGGACCAGCAGGAGCCGAAGTGGATTGAACCGTCCCGCAAGCTCTCGGCCAACGCCATGTGGCACCTCGTGCGCGCGTACCACCTCGCCGGCCGCTGCTCGGACTGCGGCGAGTGTTCGCGTGCCTGCCCGGAGGGGATTCCCATCCGGCTCCTGAACATCGCGGTCGAGAAGCTGGTGCGCGAGCAGTTCGGCGTGCGGCCAGGTACGAAGCCGGACGAGCTGCCGCCGCTCGTGACGCTGGCCAAGGACGACCCGGACGAGGTGATGGAGGAACACCTGTGAGCGGAAGCTGGAAGCTCCTCAAACGCGAAAGCCTAGGCCGGTTCCTCGACGAACTCACGGCCGGGGCCGAGCTCTGGGTGCCGCGCCGGAAAGGGACGCGCTGGGAGTTCGACCGGTACGAGCCGGGGAAGCCCGCCGCATTCCCGGCAAGCATCATCGAAGTCTCGGCCAAGGCGCTCTTCTTCCCCCGGCGCCGGCCGATTGCCCGGTTCAGCCCGAAGGCGAAGTGGTCCCTCGAGCCGGTGGAACTGCCGGCCGCGCCGCGCATCGTCATGGGCATGCACCCGTGCGACGTTGCCGGGGTGCGGTATATGGACCGCGTGTTTCTTGGCAACGACCACCCGGACCGGCTCTACGAAGCCGAGCGGAACCGGACGACCATCGTCGGCATGCGCTGCTCGGAGATGAAGCCGACGTGCCACTGCACGGACCGGAACCTATCGCCCGACGAGACGCAGGGGATGGACGCGGTATTCGCCGAGACGGAGAGCGGCTTCCTGTTCCGCGCCCTGACCGAGAAGGGCGAGCGGCTCCTCGGTTCTCCGCTACTTGAAGCGACGGAGCAGAAGCCGGAGGCGAAGGAATGGCCCAAAGGCCGGCACCTCGTGCCGGCGCCGGACGAACTGATGGAGCTCTACGACGACGATTTCTGGCTTGAGGCGTCCGACATCTGCCTCACCTGTGGCGGGTGTACCTTCGCCTGCCCGACCTGCACCTGCTACCTCGTGGCCGACGAGAAGTTCGGGGACGAGGGCGAGCGGGTGACCGCATGGGACTCCTGCCAGTTCCTCTCCTTCTCGCGCGAAACGAGCGGGCGCAACCCGCGCCGGACCAACGCGGCGCGGCTGCGCAACCGGACCCTCGACAAGTTCGCCTACAGCTTCCACAAGCACGGGATGAGTTCCTGCACCGGGTGCGGCCGGTGCGTGCTCATCTGTCCCATCCGGCGGAGCTTCCCGCAACTGGGCATGAAGCTGAAAGAGCGGGCGGAGGACAAGAAGAAGTCGAAGGCGAGGGTTTCCTAGTGGCAACCACCGAACTCGTTCCGCGGCCGGCAACGCTCGTCAAGGTGACGAGCGAGTCGGGCGACGTCATGAGCTTCGAGATGCAGTTCAACGACGGCTCGACGATGGACTCGCTGCCCGGTCAGTTCGTCGAAGTCTCCGTACAGGGCTACGGCGAGGCGACGTTCGCGGTGAGCCGCCTGGCCCAGGACCGGAAGCGGTTCTCAGTGTCGGTGAAACGGATGGGGCACCTGACCAAGATGCTCCACCGCGCGGCCCAGGACGAGGTCGTGGGCGTGCGCGGACCGTACGGCAGGCCGTTCCCGGTCGATGACTGGAAGGGACGCGGCATCTACATCATCGGCGGCGGCATCGGTCTCGCGCCCCTGCGGCCGGTCGTCGACCACGTTGCCGCGCACCGGTCGGACTTTGCCGGGCTCGAGATTCTCTTCGGCGCGCGCAGCCCCCAGGACATGCTGTTCAAGAACGACCTTGCGGCGTGGGCGAAGGACAGCTTCATCAAGCTGCACACGACCATTGACTTCCCGGCCGAGGGCTGGAACAGCCGGGTCGGGTTCGTGCCGGTGGTGGCCAAGGACCTGGGCGTGCGGCCCGACAACCGCGTCGCGGTCGTCTGCGGCCCGCCCATCATGATCAAGCTGACCGCGGTCGCGCTTAAGGAATCAGGCTGGCCTGAGGAAGGCATCTACACCACGCTTGAGGCGAAGATGCAGTGCGGCATCGGCCAGTGCGGCCGGTGCAATATCGGCGCAAAGCTCGTCTGCAAAGACGGGCCCGTATTCCGCCTCGACCAGATCCCTTCTAACGCGCTGTAGGTACGAGGCGGGACCTTCGGTAGCCGCCTCGACCAGATCCCTTCTAGCGCGCTGTAGGTACGAGGCAGGAACGCACCCTTTTCCGTCCTTCCCGCACAATTCCGCATTCTGACTTCTGAACTATCCCCTCCTCACACTCGACCCCTGACTTTCTTCGCTGCCACGAACTGGTAACTCGCGGCCTACGGCCGTGCCCGCCGCGTCCGCGACCTGGGATGGCAAAGACAGCCGGGGACAGGAAACCGGGCCGGGTGTGGACTTCTGCCGGTACGGTTCCGGCGCGCTGGCCGTCCCCCGGCTGCGTTAGGTCGGCATCGAATGCTGGCCGGGTCAGGCCCGGTGCGGCGCGGTGCCGCTACTCGGGGCCCGTTCCCGGAACAGGTTGCGGGGGCGCGACTATCAGGACCCGCTTGACTTGTCCGAACAGGCTGCAGACCGCGGTCAGGCCAACTCTGTCGCCTTCCTTCACGTCCGCCAGCACGTAGCCGATTTCCTGGACCTCCGCGTCGGTCTGGCTCCCAAACGACCGGGTCACCATCACCCCGCCGTTTGCGTCAATCACGACCCTGGAAATGAAGTGGTCGGACGGACTGCTGCGGACCGGGTGGTAGATCGTGGAAGCCGGGATGCGAGTCTCCGGGTCGGACTTCAGGCTGATGCTGTCCGGGGGCGTGGCAGGCGCCGCGCCGACCTGCAAACTGAAATCCCCCGTGGCGCCCGGTTCGACCGCAGCCCCCGGATTCTCGACACGACTCAGCGGGCCCCGGGCGCGCGGGGCCGGAGCACGTTGTCAATCTGCCAGCTCACGTCAACCGCGAGGCGCCCGAACTTCTCCTGTCCGCGTGCGCGCAAGCCTTCTATCTTGCACAGCGAGACCAGCACGCTGACCGGGCCGAAGAAACCCTTGATACCGGCATTCGCGTCGCGGCTGTCCGCCTCGGCGCACAGGGCGACCTGCGGCGCGAGATACAACTCCACGCCGCCGAACAGGCCGATTGCCCACTGATGGTAGTCGGCGAAGAAGACGTCGGTATTCAGGTAGTCGTTGGGGCCGTCGTACCCGACAAAGCGCCCGCGGCCCAGTCCCACACTGATTCGAGCAAGACCGGTAACCGGGATGCTCGTCACCACAAACGCGGAGAAGTTCTCGAACGGCCGGATGTACCTACCATCCTTGGAACGGTACTGCCAGTCCGACCAGGCCTTCGTGCCGTGGCCAATCGGAGACACGTACCGGTGGATACCGACATCGTAGACGCCCACCGCCAGCGAGGTATTCCGGATTTCCTCAAATCTCAGCCGCTCGCGCCGCCGCCAGGGGTCCAGCACGTTAAGCAGGTGAAGCAGATCGACGCGCGTGGCCTCGCCGCCTATCAACTGGTAGGTGACGCCCAGAACGTAGTCCCTCGGGGTGTAGGCAGTCACGGCGACTTCCATGCAGGCCATCGGCGAGAGCCGCAGGCTGGCGCCGCCTTCCCACCCCGCATTCATCCGCGTCTGCATCAGCGGGAATGTCACGATTGGTGAGATTGCGAGCGCGCCGGCCGGCATCACGTCCGCCGTCGGCGTATCTATGAGCAGTGTCGTACGGTTGAAATCGGCCCGGGCCGGTGCGGCGAGCGTCGAAAGCGCGACCGCGACCACCACCGGCAGATTCCTGATACTCATCACCCCTCGTCCGCCAACTGCCGCAGTAGCGGCTCGACCTTCACCGTTGATGCGCAGCGCACGGATTGGATTGTAGATCCCGGGGCGGGCGTGTCAGATACGCGGGACACTGACCGCTCTGCGGCGTCAGGAACTTCCGGCTGCGTCCCCGGGATTCCCGAACCAAACGGGCCGGCCCTGGAGGCAGGGCCGGCAACGCGAAATCGCAGCGGGCTATTTGAAGAGAAAGGCGCCGAAACCCCCTTCGAGGTAGATCTTGTTGCTGGTCTGGCTGGTGCCGCTGCGCTTGAGGGACTGGGTCTGGAACCCGAGTTCGAGGAAGGCCGTGCCGTGCTCGCCGATCATCGGCGCCGAGCCCGGCGCGGACCCGGTAGCCGGAAGAGGTCGAGCTGGGGCCGCCCGAGTATGAATCTCGGTTCATCAGGTACATGGCCGACACGCCGAAGAACGGCATCCAGTAGCCGTTGCCCAAGCATGGAGTCAGGCAGCAGCTCCGCGAGTAGCGGCTGCCTTCGGGTCTGAGGTAGTAGGCGACGCGCGGGCCTACAGCGAGATTCGTCTGCTTGGAGTAGTTGGAGTACATGTAGAGGTTCGCTTCGCCGCCGATGCCGATGCCCTTGGTCGGGAAGTAAAGAACCCGGGGAGCGAAAAGCAGATCCCACCCTTCGACGGGCGAGTCTTCCGACGTCGTGCTCTTGATATAGTAGTTAAACCCGAGCTGGCCGGACACGAAATAGCTCCCCGGGTCAACGGCCCCGGCCTGAGCCTGCGGCGGGGCGACGAGGACGGCTGCGGCGACGAACAGCGCCGCGATAACGGTTCTGACGTTCATCGTTCCTCCTTTGTTATCGGGCCCTTCCGGCCGTACACCGGCACGACCCTCTAGTGACTTTATGACTATCCGCCGCGGTGTCAAGCCGGGCAAGCGGACCGGCGGATCGGGGGTGACGCGCTGCGGGGGACAAGAATGAGGGATGAAGGCGGACGAGGCGTACAACGGGTCGGCTGTCAGCCGTTGGCTGTTGGCTGTCTATTCCGCCCGCAGCGCTGCTGCATTGCGTTGGCTTGACTTCGTCGGCGCGGCTGGCTACAGTGATACCGAGGAAGCAAGTATGAACCCGCTGCTTGAACGCATCGCCGTCGACCCCGACGTCTTCTTCGGCAAGCCCCGCATCCGGGGCCATCGCGTCTGGGTATCTACGATTCTGGACAAGCTTGCCAGCGGCAAGAGCATTCCGGAGATTCTCAAGGACTACCCGACCCTTGAGGAACTCGACATCCGTGCCGCCATCGCCTACGGCGCCGAGATGTGCAGAGACCGTCACGTATTCTTCGGTGATGTGCTTCGCTCCGGATCGCAGTGCCGGCGTCGTCGCCCTGCGCCTGGCAAGAAACCCGACTCTGACGGTTCTCGGCCCGCTGGTTGACGCGCTGCTGCGGACGCTCGGAAACAGACCGCTCGCGGGTGTCTCCTGATGGTCGAACCCGGCCGCATCCCGGTTCACCAAACCGAAAACGAGCTCAATCTGCCGGCGTAGCCCGGCGCCGACAGCCCGCCCCGTTGACCGCCCCTCCGCCGCTAGACGCCTGGAACCCTCGAATCCCAGACCCCTTCCTTTCGCACTCCTGCATTCT